>JAJHRM010000143.1 GCA_020832965.1 Thermofilum sp.
CTCCGCTACCTCCAGCACAGCAAACGGCTCAGGGTAGAAGAGATTCAAAAACCCTCCTAAGGCTACCACCCTCCTTCTCAACCTCCCCGTCGAGAATCCTCTCCGCGTAGGCCCTAAAAGCCCGCGCAACATCCCTAACATCTACATACAGCATAGGCCTATACATACTATGCCTAAAAGGCATCAAAGACTCACCCCTCAACCCCCTCTCAATAAAAATGCTCGCCGCCGTCCCCTTCGGCATACCCTCGCCTCCAAAAAACACACACCAGACCTCCGCGGACAGAACATAGAGCAAGAATCCCGAAGAGCCCTAGCCAAAGCCGCTAAAAGCCCCAAAAAAATGATACACCCACCCCACGCGTAAAAACCCAGCCAAGAAAACAAAATAAACACAAAAACCAAAACATCCAAGGCAAAAAAGATGTACAAGATCACAGTCCAAGTAAAAGAAGTACGGGGAAACTGCGCCCTAGGCTACAAGCCAGGAGACACCTTCACCATCGAAAACTTCTACGTAAAAGACACCAGCAAACCAGTATGCCTACACGCCATCGCATCCATGCTCACACTCCTAGCCCCCCTGCTCAAAGGCGTTCCAGCCACAGCCCTCGGAATCGGCAAACAAGAAGACACCGGCTACACTCAGTGCCCAGACCCAGGAAAACCCTACACCTGCGGAGGAACCGTGGTATTCGAGCTGAAGCGGGAAAACGTCGGAGAGCTGAGGCCCGAGCTAGGTCCGCCCCACACCCCCCTCCAAGTACTCCCTTAACACCTCGGCGATACGCTCGGGCGCCCACTCATCGCCCAGAAGGCCCTCAACGTAGCGCGAAGGCCTCCACCCCAGCATGGCGTCAGGGCTGAAATCCCCCTCAGGGTCGTGCAGCAGGGCGAGACCCGCCTCTACCAGCTCAACCCACTCCGTAACCCTCCTCAGGACGACGACAGGCTTACGCAGGAGGTAAGCCTCCCGCTGAACCCCACCCGAGTCCGTGACGACCAAGCCGCACCGGCTCAGGAGCTTGAGGAAGTCCAGGTAACCCAGCGGCTCCGTCAGCGCAGCGCCGCTCTGCGTCAGCGCCTCCCACAGGCCCGCCTCCACAAGGCGCCTCCTAGTCCTCGGGTGCACAGGGAACACAACCCTAGCGCGCCCCGCGAGACCAGCAATAAGGCGAACAACCCTGGAGAGCCTACCGGGGTCGTTCACGTTCTCCACCCTGTGCACCGTCACCACCACGTAGCCGGGCTCGAGGCCGAGGCGCTCTAGCACGCGCGACCTCTCCTCCGCCACGGGGAGCCACCTCTTAAGCACGCGCACGTGCACGTCACCCGTGAGGTAGACGGCGCCGGGCACGCGCTCCGCCAGCAGGTTCCTCCGCGCGCTCTCCGTCGGCGCGAAGAGCAGGTGCGAAACATGGTCCACAACCCTTCTGTTCACCTCCTCTGGCATCGACACGTCGAAGCACCGCAAGCCAGCCTCCACGTGCGCGACTCTGAATCCGGCTTTAACGGCCGCGAGCGCCCCGCCCAGCGTCGAGTTCGTGTCGCCGTACACAACCACGAGGTCGGGACGCTCCTTCAACAGAACCTCCTCAACCCGCTTAATGATCTCGCCCACCTGGTACCCGTGAGAGACGCTCCCCACGCCGAGGAAGTAGTCCGGCTCCGGGACCTCCAGCTGCTCGAAAAATACCCTGTTCATCTCATAATCATAATGCTGACCAGTATCCACCACAACATGGTCGAAAAACTTTGAAAAGACGTCGTGAACCGCCGCCAACTTAACGTAATTGGGCCTAGCCCCAACCACGGAAAGAACCTTCATACGCATCCTAGCGATCGCCTTCGCGCTCCCGCCGCTCGCATAGGATGTAGGTGGTGAAGCGCGCTCTCTTGCACGCGAATCCCGCGTCCAGAAGCACCCTCAAAACCTCGCGGGCGCTACGCGACAGCTCAAGAACCATGTAGCGCGTCCTGCAAAGCGTACTCTGAGCTCCCTTGAGAACATCCAATTCCGCGCCCTCTACATCAATTTTAATGAGGTGGATCGAAGCCTCATCCTGCAAAATATCGTCTAGGGTCGAAGCGCTCACGGTTACGCTCGCGCCCTCCCGCACAGCGGATGCGTAGCCGTACATTGAGGCGGAGATTTTCAACGTAAGACTGCCCCGCGTAGACCAGGCTGCGACTTCGTACACCACCACGTTGCTGCACCCGTTCAACTTGACGTTAACCCTGAGAAGCGTTGCTGTGGAGGGGACCGGCTCGATAGCGTAAACGCGGCCCACTGCCCCGACGAGCTTCGAGGCGACCAGCGTGTAGTAACCGACGTTGGCTCCAACATCGACGAAAACAGCCCCCTCCCTCAAGCGAGATCTGATGAACGCGTCCACGTCGCCCTCACGGTCAGGAAGCAAGTGGTAAAGATCATCTGTACCACCCCTCACAGCAGCAACCCCCAAACCCTTAATTTTAAAAAAGAAGATGCCTCCCAGCGCAAGCCTCGGGTTAAGCGCGGCGCCTGAAATGGCATAGAAGAGCGTGTCGCAGAGCGCGGACAGCAAGAGGTTAAGCTCGCTCCTCAGCGTAAGCCCCTTAAAAGCTCGCAGCATTCTCAGCCAGACAAACAATCTGCTCAAAAACCTGGTGATGAATCTAGGCGGCATCACTTTGTCTCCTCTACAATCTCTTTGTAAAGCTTTACTATCTTATCAACCCTCTTTTCTATGTCGAGACGCTCTTCAGCCAGCCTCCTCCCGTTGAGACCCATCCTCCTCGCCTCCGAGGGGTTCTCCAGAAGGTACAAGATCCTATCCGCCAGCGCTTTAGGATCCCTCGGCGGGACAAGGAAGCCGTTGTAGCCGTCGATGACCTGGTCCGGAAGCCCGCCAACCCTACTCGCGACCACAGGCTTACCGCAGGCCATAGCCTCCGTCGCCACGAGACCCCAAGCCTCCTGCAGTGAAGGAACAACGACAACGTCGCTTGCCGCGTAGTAAAGGGGGAGCTCTTCTTGAGGGATTCTGCCAGTAAAAAACACATGAGATGAAATACCTAATCTTCTCGTAAGATTCTTGTGATAATCCAGTAAAGGACCATCTCCACCTATAACAAATACGGCATCCCTTCTTTTGTTTAAAATTAGCTTAGCAGCTAAAAGCAAATAACTTATACCATACCGCGGAGAATGATGTCTTACCGTAAAGATAATTTGTTTATCTTCGATGGAAAGCCGATTCCTTATGATATCACCATTTAGCTTAGGGTTAAATCTTTTTGTATCCACTCCATTGGGAACAAGGTGAATTTTCCCCAAGTCTTTAACCAAGCTTGCAGCTTCGTCAAAAACTGCCCTGCTAGCAACGATTACCGCGTCTGCAGCATTCAAGACCTTCTTTACCAGAGCTTCATAACGCTTGCTTAACCTAATCCCGTACCCCACAGACTGTTCGACGAGAATATCGTAACCATGGAGAGTAACAACTAAAGGTATACGCTGCCTAAGCCCAACCTTAGCTAAGTAGACGGCCCAGCCTTCCGGGTAAGCGAAGTGGGCGTGTAGCAGGTCGGGCTCAAGCCTCTTTATGTGTTCTTCGATGTGCTTGCTGTAAAGCAACTCTGAGTAGAGCGAAAACGGTGAGCGCGGTAAAGTATTGATGGGAAAGAACGCGATCTTGTTCAATCCCAGAAAAAGAGTGAACACCTGGCTTCTGCGCACATCGTAGAAGCTGACACCGCACGCCTTAGCGTCGCCCTCAAACCTGAAGCGCGCAACCGAGACGTTCAGGCCACGCTTCGCAAGACGGACAACTTCGTCGAAAACGAAGCTGTAAGCGATTTCCTGCGGGCTCCTACCCACCGCACCCGAAATAACAAGCACGTTCATTGTTTCTCACCGTTTTTAGGAATTTTGAAAGTTTACCGCCGCTCAGCATAAATGCAGTAAGCGCCACGCTCACGGGCAAGTACTTCAATAACAAAGGCGTCGATTCCCATTCTGAATAAACATCGAGAGGAGTTTCAAAGAACACCTTATCTTTCGCAGCATCAATCACGAAGTACAGCAAAGAGGAATCCCCAACAAAGAACTTGAACGTGACGTTCCCGCACACTAGTAAATCGCGAGCTACGTATGGGTATAGCAGGGACTGCCCAACCACCCCCTTTACTGCAGCCCGATCGGCAGTAAGAACAGGTCTCCTCGCAAGAGCCAGAAATCTTCCCTCCAAGGTCATGTTTCCTTCTAGTTGCAAGGAGCTACCGTTGCTGAAGTGGATGAAAACCCTTGCGCCAACAACGTGCAGCTTACTCATTTCAGCATCCGCATAGAAACCTAGGCCGGATTCCAGCACAGCGAAATCCGAAAACATCCTGAAAGGCATTCCAGGCGAACCCATTACCACCACATAACTGATATCGCGAACCACAAGTTGACCAAATGGCATATAAAATTTAAGCAAGCTCGATGGAATAATTATTACGCTTGAGGATATTATTGTCAAATTGTATAAAACAACTTTACTAGATGCTAAATTAGAATATGAAATTTCGCTATAGTACTTTCGAGAATTGAAGTAGACATTTTTTTCTCCACGTTTAGCAAATATTTCACTTATAAATTTTTTTGAATAACTTAGAGCCGATTCATTTCTTGCAAACCTTATGTAATAAATACTTGTATTTCCTAGCATTACCTCGAACGTCGTGTTTAATCCTTCTTTTAGAGCTAAAAGAGTGTAGTTTCCTGCTTCAAGGCGTTTTTTATCTATGAAACTCCTTTCACGGGCTTCGAGCACTATGCCCTTTACCTTCACTAGCCATAATCTGTCGGCGCGCACGCCCATGAGCCCTCCGGAATAGTCCGCAGCAAAACAAGCTGGTCTCAGCGAATCGAAAGTTAAGCAGAGCCTTCTATTCGCAGCATCAAAGCTAACTTTCATAACATGATCTCCAGCAACGTTAACATCGCTTCCTATTAAAACGCCAGGCCAAGGCGGCGAGCAAATAACGTCTCCCTCTGTGAGTGAACAGTTGAGCACGTACACCTGGCTCTGCTCGGTGAACATCACCCCTACGTATTTGTAGTTCTTCGCATCCCGGAAGTCGTAAATGAAGTAGAAATAGTTCAATGTCTTCGAGTTATACTCTCCTATCTCGAACCTTATGGTAGCGTTAAACGCCTCAGGGGATAGGAAGAAGGGGTTTCGCCACACAACAATGTTACTAAGCCTCTGCGAGCGGTCGCCGAGCACGACCGAGTCAACGTTTATCTGCACAGCGCCGCTGGCGAACACAACCGGAGTCTTCAGCAGATCAACAGTAACTATCCTAGTTTCCTCCAGCGGGTCGTAAGGCACCACGATGACCCTGTAACTGTAGAGGGCGGGGTCGATCTCGAGCACGCTCGTGAAGTTCACGCCCGCCAGCGAGAGGAGGAGGTAGGCCTCGTCGACCGACTCGTCCCAGACGGGCGGGATCGCGAGCGCCACGCTGCCGTTGGGGACCGGCGGCGCCAGCGGGGGCGCGTCATACACGTCGATCGAGCCCACGCTGAACAGCTTGGGCAGGCGGGGCAGGAGGACCCTGCCGATCCAGCCGGAGCGGGCGGGCTGCGAGTCCGTCGCCCAGTTGATGTAGAGGTAGGGCGGGTCGAGGTTCCTAGCCCTGAATACCGCGAGCGAGAGCTCGGGAACCTGCCACCGCCAGACGTGAGAGGGATCCGTGAAGACGTAGTAAATCGGCGCCGCGAATGCGGACGCGTCCCTGCTTCGGAGCGTGGGCGACAAAACCCACCGGTTCGGGTTGACCCAGAGCAGCTCGCCCAGCTTATCGAAGGCCGCCTTCTCGGTATCGCTTATCCTCCCGCGCTCACTCGTGATGCCCCAGTACGAGGCGCTTACCGCCGCGTTGACGGCCAAAAGGGCCAGCAGAAGGCTGAGTATAGCGACTTTCAGAGATCTGCCGCGGGCGAGACGCTCGAGCGCGTAGGTGGCGGGCGGCGCTAGCGCGATGTACACGAAAAGGACAAGCCTCTTTTCGCCCAAGTAGCCCGTGTCGATCCCAGAGGCGTTGAGAAAACCTAGGGTTCTGCCCACGGCGACAGCGAGAACTGCGAGCAGACCCAGCACGGCGACTGGAGCTTTCAACCCTTCGCGAGCTAGCAGCTCGTAACCGTATAACCCTAGCGGTAGAGCCGCGCCCAATAAGACCGCGTACATGAACCAGGGTACCAGACCTACAACCCATCCCGGATCCGCCCTGCTCGTAGCGAAGGTGTTGGAGGGGTCTAAGGCGACGGAAACCCCTAAAATAAGCAGGAAAGTGCCTAAAGCCGACGCTACAGGGGCTCGCACGCGCAAGCGCTTGGTCAGTCTCGCGAACAAGGGCTCCAGCCCAACACTGAAAGAGCTGAGGACGAGCGCGGCTGCCGCTGCCAAGGCTGGCGCGAAGAAGGCCGCAGCGCGCAGCAGCATAAGGTTCTCTAAGTGGGGCGCACCCTGAAGAGCGAGGTAAACCGCTGCCATATTGAGCGCTCCTCCCGCGAGCGCGCCTGCGGCTGACCCCAGAGAGATGGGCTTCAGAGCGCCGGAAAGGCTTCTGTCCCAGAGG
>JAJHRM010000144.1 GCA_020832965.1 Thermofilum sp.
GCACGCCACCCACTATCCCACCATTATTACTGGGTTAAGGGTTTTATGGATTTTGCTCCTGGGTGCAGCTATTATTCCATTTAATTGTCTCTAAAGCAAAAACGCAGGGAGCTGCGCACGCAAGTTAAAATAATAATCAAGCGGGAAAATTTGAGAAGTATCGAGCAGCGCGCAGCATCATGTACAGGAGGATCTACGAGTGCAGGAAATGCGAGTGCATCTAGGCACCCCTGCAGTACTCCTAGGGGAAAGCCCTTCGGCGAACCGCCCACAAGGGCTCCCGCGTACCGAACCGAGGAGGGGGAGAGTAAATGACTCAAAAGCACCCAAAAAAGCAACACTGGGGCGCAGTTAGGCCGCCATTAGCAAGGCGGAGATGAGGGTGCGCGCGTGCTATAGAGCACGTACCACGGCTTTGGCGGCACGTTTTTTCGGTTGAGGGGATACCTCCGTACGTAGCCACACCTCAGACAGGTAATCGCTATGTATTTCATATTTCCCCGATTTCTAACTCTAACCCGCATAGTTTTCCCGGGGACCAGGAAGGCTCCACATTTCCGGCAAACCTTAGCCTTTAAAAAGTCGGGATAGGGCATCTGCGCTTTTTTAGAAATTGCTAGCGCAAGCTCTCCGTAGCGGTTAGCGAGCTCGGGCTCGACAGGGTAGATCTTCTCGGCGAGCTCTAATAGACGGGCTATTCTTTGCCATGCTAAATCCTTTAATTCATGCCTCCTCCTAAACATTCCAGTGAATTAAATGGACAAGCTGTTATTAATCTTAGCTGATGCTGGGCTCGAGCTGGTTCCACCCGAGATCCGCAATCATCCCGCCGTAGCTAATAATGCCAGAAAGAGGGGCAAAAGGCCTGGAGAAGTCCTGTTAGACGTATCGCTTCACTACCCAGCAATGAGGAGACTTAAAGACAGATGGAAGAGGGGGAGACCAGATATTGTGCACGTTGCGCTCTTGCTTGCACAAGACTCGATGTTAAATAGGCTTGGGAGGCTTGAGACGTATGTCCATACCTACCAGGAGAAGGTCATTGAAATATCCCCGGAAATGATCGTGCCCAGAAACTACAACAGGTTTGTTGGTCTAGCTGAGCAACTCTTACTTGTGGGAAAAGTGCCCCCGGACGCTGAGAAGCCCCTAGCAAGGGTACTCGACAGGAAGCTAGAGGAATTAGTCAGGGAAAAAAGGATTACGCAGGTCTACAGACTGGATGAGAAGGGAGCGTTAATCAAACCGAGGGAGCTCGCAAAGATTATGGTTCAAGAAAGAGGTCCTGCGATGATTGTAGGTGTCTTCCAGGGAGGAGACTTCAGCGAAGAAGTAAAAAGTATAGATGCTGAGAGCTACTCGATCTTCTACGAGGCATTGCCTGTTTGGAGCATACTATCGCACATGCTAGCTTTAATAGCTGACGAGGCTGGGGTGCCTTAATTGCGTGTGCTAAGTATAGACGAGGACAAGGGCGAAATTGAAGTTATATTAGAAGTGCTGGAGGACCTATACTTCCTACACTTACTGCTCAGGAAGGGAGACATGCTTTATGGCTGGACCACGAGGCAGGTTAAGGTTAGTAGGAGCGGTGGAGAAGAGAGGGGCGACAGAGTACCCGTTTACATGGGCATAGAAGTTGAGAAAATGGCATATGCAAAGTTTTCTGAAAAACTGCGGGTTACCGGGAAAGTTATAGATGCCCCAGAAGAGCTTCATGCGAGGGGTAGCTACCATACAATACAAGTCGGAGTGGGCGATAAGCTGAAAATCAAAAAGAAGAACGGAATGGATAAATTCACCAGGAACATTCTAGAACGGGCAACCTCCAGCATAGCGCGGGTAATGCTAATCGCTGTTGGAGATGAGGAAATCGCCGTGGGGCTCCTTTCACCGGTAGGCATAGAAATAAAGTCCATTATACCCTATGTGCCGAAGGGCGGAGGAGAAGAAACAAGCATAGAGGCACGCTACAAAGACCCCATAAAACAAATTTTGTCGAGAATCTTCACAGGTGAAAAACACGAAAAAATAGATGAAGTGGTGGTAGCCGTGAATGAGCGACTATGTGCGTTGACGCAAAAAATTCTCAGCGAGCTGGGCATTAAAGCAAAACTCATAAAGGTAAGCGAAGGTGGAGAAGCTGGCATTCATGAATTATTAAGAAGAGGAGATTCAAGAGAAATGCTCAGATCTACACGCATCACAGTGGAGATCTCCGAGCTAGAAGAAATGCTCAAAGAACTCTTCTCAGGAAGCGAGAAAATTGTCACAGGCCTAGAGCAGGTCAGCGCGGCGGCGCTGTGGGGATTAGTGGAAAAGGTAATTGTTGATGATTGTCTGTTATTTGGCGAGACACGGGAAACCCTCGTAGAGATGCTGGATATCATTTTTAAACATGGTGGGAGAGTAATAATAATCCCTGAGGAGAGCGAAAGCGGCAGAAAACTTAAGTCCGTGGGAGGAATAATAGCAAAGCTATACTACGTTCCCCGGCTCTCAGCAGGCGCCACCTGTTAACCCGCCTTAGCGCAGGGTTATGGGATTTTTATGGGTATTGCTTTCGATGGGGTTGCCAGGAAGCTGAGCACCCTGATGTGCCGCGGCAGCTCCGCCTCGATTCCCAGTGCTTCCAGCCCCCTAGCTATGATGCCTAAGCCGCCGTTCACGTCTTCGTGCATCGTGTGCCCATGCGGGCACGTGACCAAACCCTAAGCTTCCTCTACACTTCCACTTTGTGGTAGGCGCACACTTTACTTGTGCCCCCCTCGCTTACGGCGAAGGTTGCGATGCCCGCGTTTTCCAGGGTTGTGGCTAATTGATTATCGGCAGGCGCTCGCCGCTGCGCTTCCTGTACCCCGGAGGCCTAGGCTTGAGCCAAGGCGGCAGCCTCCCCTCCCCTCTCTCCTTTAAAAGCTCGGCGAAGCTTTTCCAGGCTTCACTCACTCTCCGCAACGTTTTGTCGAAGTTCTTAGCGCCAAGTACCTTCTTGATCTCCTGGTACTCTAGTGCTACTTTAGTGATCTCTCTTGCAAGTCTCATGTCTGTGTCGATCCCCCCGCCAACGAAGAACAGCTGCCTACGTCTATAATCCTCCATGTTCATGAGCCTAGCCCCCTGGTCCCCGATGTAGTGCAGCATCTCCTTCTGCTTAGGCGTCGGGAGCAGCCTCACCCCGTCGCACCGCTCAACAACCTGTAAAATGGGATTGAGACTATTTGGTAACATAAAACATAAAAACAGAGTCTTTTTAGGGATAATACTCTAAATACAAAACGCGCGCTAACGTGAATGTTCAAAGCGGAAAATAAAACTTGTAAGCCCGCCCTCATTTATTTTCCACATACCAGTACGAATAAAATCTCTCGTACTACCTACATGTTCAACGAGTTTCCTGTGGGGGGATAGTATTACTAACCTGCCGCTGTCTTCAAGACTTTTAGTAGCCAAGTCAAAAAGGGACTCGTATGTTCTCTTCAACCCCCTAACTGCCCTCTCCCTGATGCCGAAGGGAGGATTTGCAATTATTGCATCAACGTAGAGTGCCCTTAGAGGTACCAACGTTGAGTCACATGCGAGTAAGTAAAGAGTTTTACCTACAGATTTCGAGTTTTTAAGCGCACCCCCTATGGAAGCAGCATCGATGTCGCTGCAAATCACCTCGATCCCTGGACTAACTGTTAAGCACTCAAGTGGTATAGTTCCTGACCCGCAAAACGGGTCCCACATTTTCCTTTGTGGCGATGCTATCCTGCACATGGCATATGCAATTATTGGATTGAGGGCTGAGCGGTGCACAAATTGCCTGTAAGGTCGGTCTCGCAGACTCCCAGCCCAGGTCAAATTAATGCCATACCTAAACTTACCACTGTCGTATTCTATGTAGATTGCTATGTCGGGAAAATCCAAGGAAACCTCTAGTGCAAGGCGTTCCCTTACAATTTTGCCTATGCTAGAAGCTATATCAATTGACGTTGCTTCAATGTCTTTAGTTACTCGCTCGGCATTAACCGAGAAATACCTGTACCTTCCCTTAAGCCCTTTGAGGTGAGCTACAAGATCTTCTCCAGCGTCTCTGAGGTTGCTAGTCTCGCCTAAAAGCAGGTAAACGTTTTCGATTGAATGAGCGCCGGTAATTATTTTTCCCAAGCAGATCTCAGGTAGCTCGGCTATGACTCTTCCTGAAGCTTTAAGTAAACTTACATGTGAACCAGGACACAGCTCTCTCAGCTCTTCTGCCACAAATTCCTCAATACCGGGAACAGTCGTAGCCAGAATCCTCAAGCGTCCTTCACCGAACTTATAAAGACCTTGAAGAAGTATTTCCTGGCTAAGGACGTGACTCCTTTCTTATCAATCTTCCCGAAGCTATTATAGAACGCAAGAGTGAAGTAGCCCACGAGGAAGCGATAAACAACATTATCGAGTGTTCCCGGCGCCACGTAGATGGTTTCGGAAACGATATCGACGAAAACTCCCTCGTCTGCTCGGCAGAAGCCTGCCTGCCTATTTTCCCTGTTCGTCACTATTATTGCTTGCACCTTTGGCGTGTTTAGCCCCTCTCTTATTAAGACCTCCTCAGCTATTCTAAGAGCCCTTTCAAGGACTTTTTCTACGCTTGCCATCACCGATTACATAATTTAAAGAAAAACTTCTTTATAAACCAGGTGATGCTATGCGGTTACTGCGATCTTCTCAAGTATTAGGTTTAAGTCATCCAAGTTTCTTAGAACAACCCTATCATAGTTCTTCGCCAGGATCCAGAGTGGCGAGTCCTTTCTAACAGCATACTTTACCCCATGCTTAGTTTTGCCAAGGACCTCCAGATAGCCTCTCTCCCTGAACCTCTCCAGCACGTCCTTAACAAGGGTAAGTATGACGGGCTGGGTCTCTATGTTAGCTATAACTGCAATTTTCTTGGCATTGAAAGTAACTATGCTTCCACGAGTTTTCCTAATCATCTCCAGGATTGCCTGTACTACGTGTGCACTAAACTCGTTATAATTCCTGTATAGAGGTACACGAATCACAACGTTTCATGATAACAAATACCTTAACCCACTTACATTTATACACAAGAATTAAATCGATCGTAAGTATATCGTAGTACAGCTGCTCTCTCCAAAGACCAAACTTTAAGCGCACAATACTTATTAGCTACCTGTGGAAACTGTTCAGCGTTGAAGCATGTCTAAAAAGCCTTATCCCAGAAATGATGACATCGTGAATGCCATTTTAAAAGTCCTGGGCAAGGCATACGTCATAACTCCTGGTGAGTTTCCAGAGGCAGTAAAAAGGCAACTCAACGAAGATGGCTTCTATTCAGGGCTCGTAACTGCCAGCAGAGTTTGGCAGCTCTATGAGAAGCTTGTTAGGAATAGGCAGGTGGCGGATGTACTTAATGTTGTCACATCCGAGAGAGCGCGCGCTAAGAATAGCAGAAAAGTTAATTAAATTCCTGTAAAAATTGAGACGCTGGTGACAATTATTGCTAGTGCCCGAATGAGGTTCCCAGAGGTCAATGCCGAGAGGAGAGACTTTCTTAAATCTATTGAAGAGAAATGGCAGAAACTTTGGGAGCAAAACCACGTCTTCGAGGCGGACCCTGACCCTACCAAACCGAAATTCTTTGTAACTTTCCCGTATCCCTACATAAACGCTCACCCTCATCTAGGCACGGGATACACCGTCCTTAGAGTCGATATCCTGGCGCGGTACAAACGCATGCAAGGTTATAACGTGCTCTTTCCTCAAGGCTGGCATGCTACTGGAGGCCCTATTGTCGCGGCTGCGCTCAGAGTGCGGGAGGGGGACCAGAAACAAATTAACATATTGAAGTCGCTTGGTATCCCGGAAAACGAAATTCCAAAATTCAGAGAACCCGAATACTGGGTTGAATTTTTCAGGAAAGAGTTCAGGCGCGACTTCCGCAGGCTAGGCTTGTCGATTGACTGGAGACGAGAATTCTTCACCACGAGACTCAACCCACCCTATAACAAGTTTATACAGTGGCAGTACACTATTCTAAAGAACAAGGGGTTAATAGTAAAAGGAAAGCACCCTGTGGTATGGTGCCCTAAAGAGCACAAAGTTGTTGGAGATCACGATCGCCCAGACGAGTATGCTGGCATAAGTCCTACAGAGGTCATAATTATAAAGTTTAAGGGGGAAGACGGCTACGTTTATCCCTGCCTTACTTATAGACCAGAAACCGTTTATGGCGCTGTGAATATCTGGGTCAACCCTGATGCTGAATACCTGGTAGCCGAGGTTGAAGGCGAGAAGTGGATTGTTGGTGAATATGGGGCTCAGGAGCTTGCAGACCAGGAACATGCAGTAAAGATCTTAGGGAGGATACAAGGAGCTCAGCTTGTAGGACGCTTCGCTTGTAACCCCGTGACTGGCTGGAGGATACCAGTTCTACCAGCACTTTTTGTGGACTCCGAGCTTGGTACAGGCGTAGTTATGTCCGTTCCAGCACACGCACCATATGATTACATTGGACTGGAGGATTTAAGAAAGGACCCATACCTCCTAGAAAAATATGACCTGGATCCCTCTATACTCGATGTAGTCCAACCAGTAAAACTTATTGATAT
>JAJHRM010000145.1 GCA_020832965.1 Thermofilum sp.
GTGGGGCAGTGTGGTGAACCTCGTGGTAGCGGGGTGAGTGGGGCTCGGGCTGTGCGTGTGTGGCGCTGCGATGTTGTTAGGCTTCTTCCCAGCATAGAGCAGGAGGAGCTGCTACGACGTATTGGTGACCAGTGCGCTAGGCTCGTAAACATGGAGAACTTCAGGCGCAGGCAGCTGTTCTTCAGCGCGGGGGAGGATCGACTACAGCTGGAGGAGCGCTTGGAAACGGCGCAAGACAGATTACGCAGACATCTACAAGTTGCTGGGCAGTGTGAACTTCCACGAGGCTTGCCGGCTGATAGGGGAAGAGTGGCGTAGCTTCGCAGAGCTATTAAAAGCGGCGAGGAAGGGTAGACTACCTCCTTGGCAGCGCGTCCATCCGCCTGGCTACAGGAAGCGTGAGGGGCAGCGTACACCAGTAATGATAGTTCGCTTCGACAACTACCGCGTCGACCTGGGAAAAAGGGTGCTACACTTGGGGTACTGGGACATGGACATACCCTTCAAGGGGAAGCCACGCTGGCTTATCAAGCCTAATGCGAAGCAGGGTCGTTTGACTATAACCTACGATCCCATCAAGAAACGCTGGTACGCGCGCATCAGCGTGGAGGTGCTGCTTGAGAGGAGGAGCGTTGGAGGAGGCTTCATGGGCATCGACTTGGGAAGGGAGGTGCTCGTAGCCGCAGTTACGAGCAGCGGGGAGGCGCTGCTGTACAAGGGCTCAGCGCTGAAGAGCGACTACTTCTACTTCGAGAGGAGGATAGCGGAGATCGACAGGGCACTGTCAGACCCGGGGATGGAGGAGGCTGACAGGGCTGTATTACAGGAGGAGAGGAGGAGGCTTTTCGAGAAGAGGAAAAAGCGCCGCGACCAGGCTTTCGCGAACACCGCTTCGCATGTGGGGAACGAGGCGGTCAGGAGGGGCGTCGGCGTCGTATTCATCGGCTACCCTTGGGGCATATCTCAGGAGAAGCCTGGGAAGGGCAACGTGAACATGTGGGGTCAGCGAAGGCTGATGCTGCGGTTAGCCACAACGCTGGAGAATGCAGGCATCCCAGCATTCGCAGTAAGCGAGGACGGGACATCGAGGGAGTGCGCCTACCACAAGGTGGAGGTTCAGAGGAGTCCGAGGGGGCTGGTCGCTTGCCCCCACGGGCACACGATGCACAGCGACGTGAACGCTGCCATGAACATCATGCTACGCGGGCTAGCGGCGCTTGGCATAGAGGCGAGGCTGCCGAGCACAATACACGTGAAGAGCTTCCTACCAACACCCTCAAGAGTAAAACCCATAACCCTGCGATAAGGCGGGGTAACAGATGGCGCGCGCTAGATCAACGTGAATGCTAGCTGAAGAGTGTGTAGGTGAATCCGTACTCCTTCATTGCCTTGTTAATGCTTTCTTTGATCGATGAAAGATTTTTTGAGTTAAAAATTTCCCTGGCGAAGTGTATGCCTATTGGGTAAATTAGGGAGGTGGAGACGAGTATCGTTATGCTTCTTCCAACGAGTGTTGCTGCAAGTGCCTTCTCCTTGGGAACCCCTAGGAGTATGTATAGGGTTACGAGTGCTGCGTCTATGCTTCCAACCATGAATGGGACGCCTACCGAAGCTAGGGAGTAAACTGTGAGAATCGTATAGCCTGGTGCTATCAGCAACGGGTTAACCTCTACGCCGATCGCCCTTAGCGAGAAGTAGGGGGTCATTATCCCGCTTATCCACTGGATCATTAGAAAGGTGATAGACCCCCATAGGTAAGCGTTGCCGAGCTTGAAGTCTCTGGAGGTTTCTGCCACATACTCCAGGAAGACGTCGAGGTCTCTTTCAAATTTGTCCATCGCTTTCACTTTTAACCGCTTAGCTAAGCCAATTGCAATGCTCTTGACAATTTGCGGCTTGACGAGGAAGAGCACAAGCAGCGCTGAGGCCATGAGTGTTGCAGCAACCACTCCCATGTAGAGTGCTAAGTACTGCTGGTAAAACTTCAAGAGGTTTAAGACGAGCATCGAGGTGAAAACTATGAAGATGACCATCGTGACGTTTATCAGGAACCGGTAGAAAATTGTATAGCTTACAGAGCGGGGCCAGTCCCCCTTCGTCCTTAGGAAGACTGCCCTGGTAACGTCTCCTTCAACGAATGCGCCGGGAAGGAGGATGTCCACCAGCCATGCAAGCATTGATCCTCCGAGCGCTTCCCAGAAGGACAGGCCGAAGCGCCTCCTGCATAGAAGCCAGAAGGCCGCTGCGTGTGCAACGTAGTACGTTACCTCGAACAAGATTATTGGCACAAGGTCTATCGCGTCAATGCTTGATAGCGCTTCCAGGAAGCTCTGCACATCGAAGTTGTAGAGCGTGTACGCGAAGATGAGTAGAATGACCATTACTTCTAGGATTAAGGCAAGCTTTTTCCCCTGGATTTTCATACGCTGGCACGCTCCGCACAGCAACCGTGCTTAGCAGCGTTTTTTAATAGGGGTGGTTCTAAAAAAATATTACTTGCCAACCCGCTTGTTTAACTTGTGAAAAGCGCGCGCGTTCACTGTCCCACTTCGAACCTCTACCTTTACAATACGACATTGAGTAGCATAGAGCTCTTTAGCGCGCGCGGCCGGGCACCCCGAGAGGGGAGGTGAGGGCGTGACCAGGAGGTCCAATCATACCAACATGGACCCTGGGGCTCGGGGTGGGGCTCTGGGGTTGGTGGCTCAGAGGGGGCATCGGTCGAGGGCTCGTAGCAATGCCAGCACTTCATCCTGCTCCGGGGATGGGGGCGGCGTGCGCGTCGTGCCGCTGAACGCCTGGGCCCGGCTCCTAGTGGGCTTGGGTGATCCCCGCTGCTACGGTGGTGGGGTGAGTGGGGTCCAGGTTGAGCGGTGCGACGTGGTTAGGCTGCGCCCCACTGCGGAGCAGGAGGAGCTGCTTCGGCGCGTCGGTGACCAGTGCGCCAGGCTCGTAAACATGGAGAATTATAGGCGCAGGCAGCTTTTCTTCGCCGGCAGGGGCATCGACAAGGGCGTGGAGATCGCTAGGGAGCTCGCGAAGAGCAGTCCTGAGTACCAGGAGGTGAAGAAGGTTCTGGGCTCGATGAACTTCGACGAGGTGCTGAGGAAAATCAGCGAGGCTTGGAGGAGCTTCGCCGAGCTACTGAGGGAGAGGAAGAGAGGAGAGCTACCGCCTTGGATGAATCCGAGGCCTCCTGGCTACAGGAAGCGCAATGGTGAGCGATTGCCCATAGTCATCGTGCGTGCAGACAACTACCGCGTCGATGCTGAGAGGAGGGTCATCAGGCTCGGCTACTGGAACGTTGAGGTACGCTTCACGGGCAAGCTCAGGTGGCTTTCGAAGCCGGGAGCTAAGCGTGGTAGGATGGAGATAGTCTACGACCCAGTGAGGAGGAGGTGGTACGCACACGTCAGCGTGAGGGTGTTGCTGGAGAGGAAAAGCATCGGAGGAGGCTTCATGGGCATCGACTTGGGAAGGGAGGTGCTGGTCGCTGCCGTCACGAGCGATGGCACTGCGCTGTTGTACAAGGGCTCAGCGCTGAAGAGCGACTACTTCTACTTCGAGCGCAGGATAGCGGCAATCGACAGAGCCCTGTCAGACCCCAGAGCGGATGAGGCGAGGAGGTCCGCGCTGCAAGAGGAGCGCAGGAGGCTGTTCGAGAAGAGGAAAAAGCGCAGGGACCAGGCCTTCGCCAACGCTGCATCGCACGTGAAGCGCTTCGCGTGCGAGAGGGACGTTGGAATCGTCTTCATAGGCTACCCCTGGTACATATCGCATGAGAAGCCTGGGAAGGGCAACACCAACATGTGGGGTCAGCGCAAGCTATTGCTGAGGCTTGCAACGACGCTGGAGAACGCTGGCATCCCGGCATTCGCCGTCAGCGAGGATGGGACATCGAAAATCTGCGCGTACCACAACGTGGAAGTGCGGAGGGAGCCCAGGGGGCTGGTCACTTGCCCCCACGGGCACACATTGCACGCGGACATCAACGGCGGCTTGGGCATCATGGCTAAGGGGCTAAAGGCGCTTGGCATCAAAGCGGAGCTACCAAGGCAAATTAAGGTACTCAGCTTCCTGGCGACACCCGGCGGAGTAAAGCCCATAAACCCATAACCCTGCGATAAGGCGGGGTAAGGGATGGCGCGTGCGCGCGCTGTGAAAATAGCGGTTCTGGGCGGTGGGCTAGCTGGTGTTGCCTTTGCCTACGAGGCTTCGAGGCTTGGTCACAGGGTGGTACTAATCGAGAGAGAGGGCAAGCTGGGGGGCTTGCTGAGAAGCGAGGACGTAGATGGGTTCCTGTTTGATACTGGTGGCTCACATGTTCTTTTCTCACGTGACAACGCCAAGGTAAGCTTCCTCGCGAGGATGCTTGGAGGCAATTTTGCAAGGCATAGGCGAGATGCGAGGATATACTTTGAGGGGAAATTTGTAAAGTACCCCTTTGAGAATGGTCTCTACATGCTTCCCCCAGAGTTTAGGTTTAGAGCTTTGAGAGACATTGTGTACAGGTACGTAGAGTATAGGTGTGGGGGGAAGAGTGGGGCTTCGAACTTCGAAGAGTGGATTTACGCTACGTTCGGTGAGACGATCGCCGATAGCTACCTGATCCCCTACAATAGGAAGCTGTGGAAAAGAGATCTTAGAGAGATTTCCCTCGAATGGGTGGGAGGCAGGGTTCCTTGCCCACCACTTGAAGACATTTTAAGGTCCTCAGTGGGAATACCAACAGAGGGCTACCTCCACCAATTAAATTTTATTTATCCTCGTAGAGGGGGTATTCAAGAGTTGGTTAATGTTTTCGCCGAGAGGATGCTGAAGATGGGGAATGTGAGTATTAGGTTGGGTCAAAAGGTTGTGGGGATTGATGCGGGTAAAAATACAGTGCAGCTTAGCAATGGTGACGAAGTTAAGTGCGACAGGATTGTTTCGAGTTTACCCCTGCCTGAAGCTTTCCAGGCGGCGGGGCTTAAGTGGGTCCCTAGGCTCGACTACAACTCTCTAGTAGTTGTTGGTTTAGGCATCCGCGATACCCAGTTGCCTAAGTATCACTGGGTCTATTTTCCAGGCGAGGAGACTGTTTTCCACAGGGTCGCTTTTTTGAGCAACTATAGTCCCAGCATGGCTCCGAGAAATTGCGCAAACATAATTGCTGAAATATCTGTTCGGCCGGGCACTCAGGTTGACCTTGAGAGGCACATTGAGTTGACAATTGAGGGGCTTGAAGCTTTGGGGATGATAAAGAGGGGGAAAATTGTTGCTGCAAGGGCTTGGTACTGGAAATATGCGTACGTCGTTTACGACAAGAATTACGCGGAGGCTGTTGCACGTGCCCGGAGAGCATTGGAGGAGATTGGGATGATATTGATCGGTAGGTTTGGCAGATGGAGCTACATGAACATGGATGACGTGATTTTTCAGGCGTTTGAAGCGGCGCACAGCATAGGCACGCCCACGCGCAGCTACAGCGCTAGGTGACTATGCTTGGGGGGAGAGAGGTTTCCAAAGGTAATGATTAGAGAGCCTAGCGCGCCGGCCCAACGACCCCAGAGCGCCCCACAGCAGCACTCAGGGTGCGGTGATGCCGCCCTCAACCAGGCGGAGGTGAGGATGCACGCACCAAAAGTAAGCATTGTGGTAGTTAACTTTAGGGGGGTTAGTTCCCTGGTGAAGTGCCTGAAGAGTGTTTTAGCCACTGATTACCCCGACTTTGAGGTGATAGTCGTAGACTCCCTAACCAGCAACATTGAAGAGGTCCTGCGTAGAGAGATAGGGGACACCAGCAGAGTGAGGGTTGTCCACTTCGAGAGGGACGTTGGAGCCGCGGGCTCCCACAATATCGGTGCTTGGATGAGTTCTCCGGAAAGCGAGTACCTGGTCTTTCTTGACAACGATGTTGTAGTCAGGAGAGACTGGCTAAAGTGGATGGTCGAGGCAGCTAAAAGCTTGCCGAACGTAGGCTGTGTACAGGCGAAAGTTGTTTCGCAGAGCAATGTGGGGAAGATGGATCACGCGGGCTTGGCGATTGATTTGACTGCGACGTGGCTCTCTACGTACGGCTTTAGTGAAGAAGTGTTTTTGAATCCGCTTGTACTTTTTGTTGCTTCCTCAGCGGCTCTGCTCACGCCACGGGACTTGTACTTTAAGTTAGGGGGCTTCGACAGCTCCTACTTCATCTATGATGATGACACCGACTACTCTTGGCGTACAAGGCTAGCAGGGTACAATGTTGTGCTTGAACCCCGCGCGGTTGTCTACCACGAGGATAAGATATCTTCTCGCCTGCGCTTCGACAAGCTATACTTCGGCTTCAGGAACAGGCTGCAAAACATAGTCAAAAACATGGAGGTGGAAAACATGCTTCCAACGCTGCTGGTCACCCTTTACCTGGGGTACCTGTCCTCCGTCTTGCTAGCTTTGGCTGGTAGGAGGGAGGCGACGGCCTATATCTTGGCAGCGTGGAAGATTCTCGTAAACCTTCCTAAAACCGTTTTGAAGAGGAGAATGATTAATTCATTCAGGAGGGTTTCAGATAGGGTTTTCAGGGAGAAGGGCTTTATTCAAAGA
>JAJHRM010000146.1 GCA_020832965.1 Thermofilum sp.
GGGCCACTAGGCCCAGGGACAGGCCGCAGTACAGGGCGATGCTGGAGGCCGCCAGGGCCCTGGGGGTCAGGCTACTGCTGTTCTACGACCTCTCCAGGCTGAGCAGGAGCCTGGAGGAGGGCCTGCTACCTTAGAATATGATATAGAGCAACAACTTCACGAGGCTGATGCTTACTTAACTCGATATTTTACTCCTCGCCTCTTCTAGGTTCCCTCCTATTAGTGAGTTTATAATGGCTTGCAGATCCTCAAGATCAAGTATTTTCACGTTACGGATATTTCTCTTTTTCGCAGTAGCGTATTCTCCAACAATAATCATGGGCTCAACAAAAACTCCCTTCCTATGTAAGAGAAGCTGAAGATTAGCTACATCATCTATTTTCTCGTCGGGAGGAGATCTTAATGTAAGATCAACTACATACATCTTCCCTGTCCGAGGATCGTGAACTAGGATATCTATCTCTCTTAGTTCCATTCACTTCTTCTATAAATTTATAATTCGTGCCCTCTAGCTCGACCACTTGAAAACCTAGCATAGAGAGTAACCATGCTATTGCACGCTGAAATGCTAGCGATTTTTCGCGGATCTGTCCTCCAACATCTCTACTCTCCATAATTATTGTTTTCAGTTTGTCTAGGTGTACAAATTGACTCATTAACTTAGGAAATCCGTCACTTAGAACTTCTCCTCTCAACAAATTCTCGACTTTCTCATCTTTCTTAGCTATTATCCCTATGATGCTTGTTGCAGCATACTCTACTACATCTTCTCGTTTTATAGATGATTTAAGACGCTGTCTTACCTTTACTTCACCTATTTCCTCGCGGGGTTCCGGAAGCTCACGCTTGTAGTTTTCTACTGGAAAATAGCCTGTAGGAGCTTGAGTAGCCCTTTTCAATGTAATTCTTAACTTGAGTTTTCGAGCTAGGCACTTATGGCAAATAGCCTTGAAAATCACCTCATCGTTTTCTAGTTCCATGCCTAAAGGTAGGAAATAGATGGGGATATCTATTATTGCTTCAAATGTGTAGCTCATTACACTAGGTAACATCAACCACTGCGGGCCCAATTCATCGAGTGTGCTATATCCGTATGTTTTAAGCTTCTCTATAACTTCATTGATTTTTCTTTCATCTAACCTCTTAGTTGCTGTGGCTACCAGGTTTATCCTTGGGTAGTTATATGGTTCTTGAATATAAGTATAAGAATAGTTCTCAAGACTTATTGTGACGTTTTCTCCGAGCTTTATAGGTTCTCCTCGTATAACCACAAAACCCGAGCTGAGTTGACTTACAAAATCGGGAAAGCACGTTGCGTCATAAACGTCGAACGTAATAAGAAGATCGCTCATTTCGGTCACTTCAAGATTTCTAAGTTGCTCATACTCTTGTTCAACTATCTTTCTTACTTCGTCCTTGTTTCTTGACGTCAGAAACCCTGTCGTCTTGATGTTGAGCCATCGGTTATCAACACGAAGTGCTAAGGATTTGATACAAAGGGTTTTAAAGCATTCTCTAAGCTCATCCCACACGTTTTCTAAGGCGATGCCTCGTCTTAGAGAGTAAACCAACCCCTCCCTTTTAATAGTTCAGTTGAGGAGACTTATATACTTCTAGCTCAGCAAAGAAATCCCTTATACCTGTTCTTAGGATAATGAAAATCATTTTCACTCCATTGAAAATCGCGCTCTAATTAAACGACCTCTTTGTAAACCGAGGGCCCGCCTCTTTCGCTCTTTAGTTGCCTAATTCCAAGGAACAGGGGTTCAGTAGAACTCGGATAAACGTTTCTTTCCTCCCCGTGGTTGCTTTATTGTTTAAGTTGCATCGATGTTTATGAGACCCTTACCTTAGGGTCGTAAGGTAAAAGCGGCAATACCGCCGCTACTTGGTTTTAAACTTACCTTTTATGATGTATGGTGAGAGCGGTCTCTGGGCTGGGATAAGAAGGCCTTGGAGCTTACAACATACGCTCTATTTCCATGTCGCATGAAAACGGTGTTTAGTTCTTTTGTTTATTCCTCCTGTGTTTAGTTGGTGGTTTTATTGTTGGTCTCATTTCCCGGGGAATCCGTGTTCGATGCTAATGTCTTCCCCTGTCTCGTATTCTATGAAGCCCTCAATGCTTGAAGCTATATTGGAGTAGTGTGGTCAGGTACTCATAGTATTTATTGACGGGGACTGGGGATTGAGGGGTTGTATAGGTGATGTCGAACACGTACCATGTACCGTTGACCATTACCTCGGGTATGGCGTGATCCCACCCTTTAAAGGCCACTACACGGGTTTTACAGCCGAGGACGTCGTGCAATAAAGTTGTAACAGCTATAGCAATATCTCCACAAGACCCGGTTCTAGCTAGAACGAATGCCCTGCGGTATATCCAGTGGATCCCACAGCAGCGTAATTCAAAGATCTGAGCTGGTTTGGGTACCGCCTTACCATATGTTGAATAGTAGTCTTGGAGGTACTTTGTGGCGATACTCCATGCGGTATTCAATTGGCAAGAAGCTCCATAGGTATTCCTAAGGCTCCCAATGCAGACTGGATAATATAACTCAGTCACCACCACAGTAGTCAATAGAGAAGTAATGGTGAGTATGAGAGTAACTATTATAGTAGTGAGGTATACGAAGCGCAGAGTCCTTAAAGTTTTTGATTGATGTGCCCTAAGCGTCATAAATATTGTTACACAGCTTGCTGGCAGTACAGTTATAATCACGGCTACCCAGCAAGGAACTATAGCTGAAAATATACGTGTGGAGATGAAGAAGAGAGCTATGTACATGGGCAACCATAATATTAAGGCAAGTAAAACGATTACTCCTAAGAGGACAGACTTCAACGTAAAGGCTCCTTTAACACTAGTGTGAGGTTTTCTTTTGTGTAGAATCAAATCAATAAACTTACTAGCTGGAATTAGAGCGATAATAGCAATATATAAAAACAGGTTTGGGAGAAGAGGACAACGAGACACGAAGCAGGATTCTACGAAGTTCATTATATTGAATAGCGCCAATCGGATACCCATAATCAATGCGCCAATGAACAACATTGCAACTAGAACTAACCAAGCCACATATTTAGGAATATGTGTGCAGTCAGATGTAATCATGGCATCTTTCCAAAACGTAAAATAAGCCTCTCAAACTTAAATTTAAAATGCTTCCACTCGTTTAGGACTTTCATTCATATTCATAACATTATTTTACCAGTATGGCGATCGTTTCTGAGTTTCTGTACATATTCCAGTTCCAGTTTTAGCTGAATAGTTTTGATAGTTCTTGTTCTAGGTCTTCTTGTGTTAGGTCTAGGTATACCTTGATTGTTGTGTAGTCTCTGTGGCCTAGCAACCTCCTAACGGCCTCGAGGTTCTTAGTGGCCTTTAGTACCGCTACTGCGTAGGAGTGCCTAATGGCGTGCGGCCTGATTCTCTTCCTCAAGTACTTCTCTGTGAAGGAGTAGACTACGTTCCTCGCCTGCCTTACAGTTATGTTGAAGACCCTGTCCTCGGCGGTCTGCTCCAGGTAGTAGTTCATTACCTCCCGTAGAGGCTGCTTGGTACTGGCACCACCCGCTGGAACTCCCCGCGCTTCTTAAGCTGCCTAATGACTACTGCTCTCCTCTTTATATCCACGTCCTGCCTCCTAAGCTGCACAGCTTCCCCGATCCTGCAGCCCGTGAAGATGAGTGTGGCAACTAGAGCCAGGTCCCTAGCACTGAACTTACCCCTGAGAACGTCGCTCCAAGCCCTCCTAACGGCCTCCAAGAGGGCGGGGTAGGGTGGTACGTCCCCCAGCTTCAGGCTTCCCCTTTTCACGGCACTCCCCTGAAAGTAGGAAACGACCCTTTAAAGCGAGCTACCCGGTTTCCTCTTTCCGGGATTTCAGGAAATATAGCTCAGCATGGATGATTTCCTTATATTTGGTCGTCGATAATACTTGAAGTATTGGTTTGAGGGGAGTTCTCTATTGTGCTCAGCTTAATAATGCATCCTTTATACTCTCTACTACGTCCTCGTGGCTCATTTTCCCTTCAGAAAGTAGCTCTATGAATTTTCTAGCTGAACGTCTATAGTAGTCTTCGACACGGTTAACAAACTCCCTCTCAACTTCATGATACCCTTTATGAACAATCGCACCTCTAAGTCTACGAAGTTCAACCATGTCTTTATGCATCTTTCTTCGTTCCTCAGAGTCTTTCCCTATGAAGCGAGCAACATAGAGATCTAGCCTTTCCCCCGTTTGAAAGAGAGATTCCAGGGCGATGGCTAAATCAAGCAACCTATCCACCTCATCAAGCT
This sequence comes from Thermofilum sp., assembly GCA_020832965.1. Next base: position 4,304 of record JAJHRM010000146.1, read on the forward strand.
CCAGGTACGACTTATTGAACCATTTAAGCGAGAACTTTATGTTGCTCGGCAATAGATTCATAGCTTTTTCAAAAGCTTTCCAGAACAATTTAAAGTGTTCTATATCTGACGCGTCAAGAACGTACTTAGAGAATGCATAGATCGCTCTGTCCAGCAGATTAGTTGCAATGTAAGTTCTCCACGCTTTTGGATAATAAAGAAGCGCGCTATAGCCAACGGCGCCATGCTTAAATAACCTCAATGCTGTTACAAAGTTCTCCATGTCCCTGAAGTACGCAGGCATATCGAGGTTTTCTCCCCTAGGTATGTCAACTCTTCTCTCAATACAATATATGTTCTTCAAGAACCCAGTATGTAGGAAAGAAGGACCAAGTATCTGCCCTCTTCCGATACGAAGTAGAGTTTTTATTTCTTCCTCTTCAAGTCTACGTATTTTATACTTACCTATTACAACTTCCTCTACATTGTTTAATTCGAAGTTCTCTAGTGGAGCAACTATGAAGTACGTTAGCTTAGAAGCGTAAACGTATTCTACGAGTTCTTCATATACTCTCTTAAAGCATTCTTCATTAAATTCTAAACCGTATTTTTCAATGTACTTAAACATTAATGGCACGAGTATATCACCTATGAGAAATGGTCTATAATCAGGTTTCTCAACAGGTCTTCCATCCTTGTCTACAATCTTCATGCCAGTTCTTCGAGGAAAATCCTCTCGAAGCATTACTTCAACGCATCTCTCTACCTCAGGCAATTTAATACTTCCCTCAATCAATTCAAGTAATATAGGCTTTGAATAAACGTATTTAGGTGCAAGGCCTAGTTGCCACGTCCTCTTCGAGAGATCTATACTTGGAGTAATATCGTAGAACATTGAGACCAGATCATGCTCTCGAACAAACCTGAGCAGAGATTTTAAACATTCTTTAAATGCTGATTCCGCTTCATTGATGTTCATATTTGTTCCGCACCCTGTTAGACACTAACTCGTCTCCTAATATTCTTGATCTCCGTCTCGATTTTTAAACGCACTGGCATAGCAAGCCAAATTGAAAGAGTTACCCAAGGTTTGGTATGAAGACTTCATAGTATATAGATTTATAGAACGTTTCCTCATTCTTAGCAGACCAAGAATCTTCATTTGCGACTCCTTGTTTCCTCCTCTAGGCTCAAACTCGGTATTATCTTGATATCATACAGATCATACCATCAGTTGTTGGTTCCTCCACGTGCGGACGTCCTCTTCGTTGGGTAACGATCGCTTATAGCTATCTGATTCCCTTCGTTAGTCAGCAGGTTATTGGAAGCCGCCTTCAACCAGCGCAGTTGCTGTAGTCGGTACCGCGTAGCTCTAGCTACCAGCCCGCCCTAAAGGGTGGGGAGGAGGTCAGTAGTATAGTACTAGGTGGTGGAGTAGCAGGTGCTGACCAGTAGGTGCAACTCGTCGGATGGCATCTTCCACGCTAGGCGTTAGAAGGACTGCTTCTGTTAGATGGTCTGCGGTAGCGGAGGGGTGTAACCCGGCGAGTAGCTCCCCGCGTTAGGTGATTCGTTAGATGGTCGCGGAGCCCGCGGGGCTGGGTAGATGCGTTAGATGGGCAGGACGCGTGTAGTAGATCTAATAAGTAGTAAATGGAGTAGTGGGCCGCACCTCGGCCTAGAGCACCGCGCGAACCGCTGGGCCAGCCCCCAAGGCCCTACCAGGAACCGCGGGCCAAGTTGCGTTAGATGGCGCCCACCTAACGTGCCCGACCCCGCTGTTTCTCGGTAGATGGATCCGACTGGGGTAGGTGGTGTTGTAGGGTGGTGTGTTAGATGGTCTGGGTGGTTTAACTAACGTAGACCAACTAACGGGGACCATCTAACATAGGAGAGTAGTAGTTGATCCTAGGGATCCGACTAACAGACTACTCCCCCTACCCCTGTTAGATGGTGTGAGTCCATCTAGCGGGGGCGGGTACGTTAGGTGAACCCCGTTAGAAGGTTCCCATACATCGCCTAGCGGAGCCCCCGCCAGGTAGGCACCCGCACCGACCAACCCCCACCAGTTCACCCTAGTTCCCCAATTCTATTACTGAGAGAAAATGTAGTAATAGTAGTAACCGTAGTAATTGTAGTAACGTAGTAACTGTAGCAACTAGCGGAAGCTTGCCGGAAAACAGAAGCGGGTGTGCGCTGCCCCCGTTACTACAGTTACTACAAATCACCGCTCCCGGCGGTCTGATTTGTAGTAGTCAACC
>JAJHRM010000147.1 GCA_020832965.1 Thermofilum sp.
CCCGGCTCCACAGGAGCACCACAGCGGGGGCAATATCCCGATTGACGCTGAATCATTCCCCTAGAGGGAGCTGAAAACACCACTTCTTGGTCTCCACGCACCTCCACCTCACCTACTTGCCTCACTCCTCCAGCCTCAATTATCAGCCTATATCTGCCTCTAGGAACCTGAAACAAGGCAGTCCTTGCATTGACGTTCTGAGTGTACTCGAAAGAGGAGGGAGACCCCAGAGGACCCTTAATCTTCACGGTGGCTGGCGATGCCCAAAGCTCAACCCACAGCTTGCAAAGCTCACGGCTCAAAATTCTTGACCGTGCCTCCGTTGCAGAGAGCCCTGTAGCTTGGCTGAGTATCTCTCCAGTAAAAGGATCAGTCGTGACCTCCGCCACCTGCGACAATTTCTCAGAATCTACCTGCCCTTTTTCTACGTCATCAAGCATAGTAAGTATCATCGTTCCTTCGGTTGGAGGCATGTATTCTATCTCGTAGGGTATCAGCAATGTACTGGTTGTTGAGCGTCCCAGGTAGTTTATACGCCACCGGACAGAAGTGTTGGTGTTTCTCTTAATACGTAGGAACACTGAGTATGGAACTAGTGGCGTAAGTTCTTCCAGTTCCTGCTCGAAGTGATTAGATGGGGGTACACTTCTTATAGTCATTCCATGTAGCTGTGCCTTCTCCACCCTTCCGCCTTTTACCCAGATTTCAACCTTAGCTCTCTCCAACACCCCCCTCGCCCTAGCTATTTCTACTTTGAAAAATTCCGCCAGCTTCTCTACTTCCCTCTCATCCTCAAGGTGTATCCACCTTCCACCTTGCCTCCTAAAGGGCTCCATGTACGTATCCGTGTAATCCCTTCCTATACCAATAATGATAGATAAAATCCTGTTTTCGAAGTAATCTTTCGCCATCTTTTCGTAGTGCTTTAGCTCCCTGTATCTTGGCCAAGGATCCCCATCTGTTACCACTATAACAAGCCTAGAATAATTCGCTGGATCAACCTTTTTAAGTAATTTAAAGGCTTTCTGCATTGCTTGGTAAAGTGCAGTGTTCCCCGCAGCCCTCATCCCGGCTACGGAGCTAAAGTCGCCAAAGTCGAGCTTCAAGACTGGCTTAAAGTTTATGATCGTAGATACATCATCAGAAAAGGACAATAGCGAAATCATGTCACCCTCTGTGAAGAGTTCCCCCATGTTAAACAGACTTAGAACAGCAGACTTTGCGGTCTCTATTTTCCCATAGTTCTGCATAGACAGAGATGTGTCAAGACAAATAACAGCAGCAACCTTTTTACTTCCACCGCGGATAGGCCGCAATTTGAGGAAAAAGGTGGTCTCAGAAGCAGGCTTCGAATAACCCCACTCAAGCGCCAAGTCTCCCCACTGCGCTATCTCTCGGCTACCGAGAGACATTGATATAAAGTACGGCGCCCCCTATTTATGTGTTTAGGAAATGCCCCAGCGAGAGGAAGCCTCTCTCTTTCCTCAAACACGAGTACTACGTACTATCAAGACTTAACCATCCAGGCATACCCAAACCTCTCGGGTGGGAGGGAGACTGCCTGCTACTAGAAAGAGTCGAGGCATCACCACTCAGCGAGGTGGATGAACAGGTGGTCATCGCCCTGGCAGAGATCCTAGATTATATTCACGGTGAAGGAGTAATACATAGAGATGTTAACCCAAACAATATAGCAAGCGGACAACGCTTAATGCTCTTGGACTTCGATGTGAGTATCTACCGTGGGAAAACCCCAGCACTGTACGCAGGGACACCTGGATTCATAGCTCCCGAACAGGAAAAGGGCTACCCAACATTTCAAAGCGACTACTGGAGCCTAGGAGCAACAATAATAAGCGTGATCTTGGGAGCACCTCTCCCTTCCCCAGAGCCCATAGACCTCCTAACTGAAAGGCTACTCAGAAGGCATCCGGGAGAAAGACCGGCCAATCTACAGGAACTAAGCGGCAAAACGTTCCGAGATGCCCTCATAGTTGGGCCATACGTAATAAAGCCAGTACCCCAACAGATAATTGTTAAGCCAGGGCACAGACCCTACCTATGCCTCTCTGGTGAAGTGCTCTACGTGAACGTTGAGGCACCTATAAGCGCAAAAATTCAGGTCAAGGAACAAAGCATCCTTTCAGAAGGACCTGTCTATATACTTAGAGAGAGAGTTCACAAGCCAAAGACGTTAGAGCCTGACGACGTAATAATAGTTGGGAAACCAACAGCATTCAGCGCAGTCCTGCGCCTCTGAGACGCTTCTATGTCTTGCTTTTCCCGTCTCCGCTGAAAAGCTTCACTTTTCCCTGCGGCTAACAAGAGACTTGTTATGCAAGATAGGGTGTGCAGAGAGAAAAGGTTAATTAACTCTGCTTCGAGTAAGAGTTGTGGATCCAACCTTAGTCGCTGCGGGATTCGGTGCATACTTCCTCCTATTTTTCTCCTATTAGTTATCGCCTATCTGCTTCTCTCAAGCCCCGATGTGGATTGGTTATGGGGGAGTAATTTTCGCTTCTCTCATGGGTAGTAGTAACAGTCCTAGGATGCTACATTACGGGAGAGTACTTCTATTTATTTACTACTAAATTTATCAGCGGGAACCTCTTGGTACAGTTTTACTTTTCTTTCTTTTCTTCTTTCCTTCTTTTACCGCTCTTCATCTTCAGATAGTTGCGGAGCATTTCTTCAAACTCTCTCATGCTCGGCCGCTTGTCGGGATTCGGTTTAACGCTCTTCTCGATTATCGCATCGAGATCGCTATCTCCAGTTCGGATTTCCACCTTCCCACCTATCTCTAATTGCTTGAGCTCTTTTTCGTACTCGTTCTTATCGGATGAAAAGAGACTTCTTCCTGTCACAGCCTCGTAGAGAACTAGCGCGAGAGACCAAACGTCACCCTTCTGGCTCGGTACCCCTTTCATGTGCTCGGGTGCAGCATAGCCCGGCGTGAAGGGAGCTATACTCCTCGTAGTGGAAGCGATTGCCCGCGCAGAGTTGAAGTCTGCAAGCTTGGGAATCCCATCATTTGTGAAAAGAATGTTTTCTGGTTTCACGTCTCCGTGCGCGTAGCCGAGCTCGTGGATCTTAGCTAGAGCATCGGCGATCTGCACGATAATCTCAACCGCTGTAACAGGATCGAGCTTCCCGTACTTCTCCAGCAAGTCGGCGAGAGAACCACCCTCGCAAAACTCGAAAACAAGCGTTGGCGGTTCCTCGCCGTAAGCTTCAAACGCTTTCTCAAACTTCACGATACATGGGTGACCTAGGCTAGATACTCTCTCAAGCACCTTAACCTCTCCACCGAAACTACTGTACATTGTTCTCCGACCGCCCCTTCGCTCTCCGTGAACTTTCCAATCATAAAACTCTACTGGGATTTTCAAAACGCGGTTCCTCCCCACGTAATCGGTGCAGAGCAGCGTAACGGAAAGAGCGGTCTTACCGAGCAGCGAGCGGCACTCGTAACCGTGAATTACTAAACGCTTATCTAACGGTTTTAGTTCAGGTCCTCTCAACATCACATTCACAGTTTTACCAGCATATATTTCAACCGGGATTTCAGGTTCACGCTTTCGTGGGCGCTGCCGCAGCATTACCGCTATAACTACCGCGATAAGAAAGGCGATTATCAGTAACGGGTTGTTTAAGATCCAGGATACGGGGTTTTTTACTGGAGCTACTGCTGCCACCATAGTGGATGGCTCCCCCTTCCCTTGAGCGTTAACTGCTTGAACCTTGTAGTAGTAGGTTTTACCGGGCTCCAAGTTCGAGTCAGTGAAGGTGGTTGCGTTACCCGGTAGCGTCCGGTAAACGCTCAGTGAGTTCGGGTCAACGCCTCTGTAAACAATGTACTCTGTAACCGGTAGCCCGCCAGTGTACGCTGGAGGATTCCAGGAAAGCCTTATCGACTCGCCTACAACAGTGACGGTGAAGTTGGAGACAGCAGAAGGTGGGGTTGCTGCTAAAGCGGTTGCTGAAGCTTCGTTTGAAAACTCGCTCGCACCCGCAGGGTTGACAGCTACAACCACGTAGTAGTAGGTTTTCCCAGGCTCCACAGAGAAGTCGGTGTAGCTTGTACCGTTAACTTGGGCGAGAAACTTCTCCCCCCCAGGGCCAGTGCCCCTAAAAACATTGTGCATGATAGTGTAGCTGCGGTTCTCTGGCGCACCGCTCGAAACTGGAGGCTTCCAGCTCAGCAGGACATACCCGGGGCCAGCTGTCGCTGTAAGGTTCCTCGGGGGTGAGGGCAGGCTCCAGCCTGGTAGGTTGGAGGATGGGCTCGGCCTGCCGTAAGCCCTAATGGTTCCGTCAGAGCTCGCTACAAAGAGCATCCCGTTATCGAGCACGGGTTAACCTCGATAGAGGCGCCAGTATCATCGCTCCATACCAGTTCTCCATTTTTAGCGTCCAAAGCGTATATCCTGCCGTCAGTGCTGCCAACATACACAATGCCGTTCAGCGACACGATCGGGGAGGCGACAATCGGCCCACCGGTAGTGTACTTCCACAGGAGCTTCCCATTCGAAGCGTTCAACACGTAGAGGCTACCATCACCTGCCCCAACATAAACCCTGCCAAAAGCAACAGCTGGAGTAGTTTCAACACCACCCCCAAGCTTTGCATGCCAAACCTCCCTCCCATCCTTCGACACAGCGTAAACAACACCATTAGAAGAACCAAAATAAAAATAGCTAGAGAAAGCTATAGAATCTGAAGCTATAGGAGAATCCAACGTAAAACTCCACAGAACCTTACCATCATCAACAGATAAAGCTACAATCTTAGGAACATTCAAGAAACCAACAACCACTACATCATCAGCTACAGTAGGAATGGTACCAATCGTGTAACCCTCAAACTTAACTTCCCATGCAATAGTTCCACTACTTGCTATGCGGACATGAAGCAAACCATCAGAATCATAGGTGTATGCTTCGAATAACTTTCCTTTTGAATAAGTGAGCAAAAAATATTGTAAGGTAATTGAATAGCACGAAATTTATCAAACCAAGTTGCTGATATTTTTTCAGACCATTTGCAGTCTGTCGAAAAAAGATTTATTGCCTTACTGTACATACCGCCATATTGAGAAAACACAAATATATAGCCCGCTCCTATCGCTGGATAGCGTGTTCGGATTTCATTAGGAACCCATATATCATTTAACATAACGCCGTTTGTTTCATTAAATATATGTAACGCACTAACATACGAAATCTTTACTGTAAGTAATCTTCCACTAGATGCTATTAAGCAGTCACTTTTTTTCGCTTATTTTCCAGGCGAGGAGCGGAGAGGTTGGTCCAACTGTTGCTATGAAGCCGGCGTGTCTTTCATCTCCATGAAACTGGCTGGAGTCTGAAGCTTGCTCCCCCTCTGGTAAGGCTGTGGAGCAGGGTGTGGATAGGAGGAGTGAGATGCAGATTATGCTCAACACCGTCCAGGCAGCGCGTAAGCGCCAAACGCCAAGTAAGCGCATGCGCGCACCCCAACTAACCTTGGCTCTTTCCCCGAGCCCCTATTTAAAAATTAACTTGCCCGCTTCTCTATTCTAGCGCGCCGTCTCTAGCAGAGATCCTTTTGAAGGATTCTCGTGATGCGCTGTGAAAGCTGAGGAGGCGTTGCAGACATCTGCCTTTAAACAGCGTTGCTGCAGCGAAATAAATTTTAAAGAATACATCGACTCTTTACGTATGCGCCAGCAGCGCTTTAGCGCGGCAGAGGCTGTAGTGAGCAGCATCGAGAAGGGGGTTTTACCGGAGGCGAGCGTCCTTTTCGAACTCCTCCGCCGCGTCGAGCAGGTTATCGCCGGAGAGCCGACGCTGCTGGAGCTTAACGGTCCCGTCGCGGTTGTCGGCGACACGCACGGGGATCTCGATGCCTCGTTGGCTGCCGCGGGGAGGTACGCGGAGCGCTTCAACCTGGTTTTCCTCGGGGACTACGTTGATAGGGGTGGGCGCTCGCTGGAGAACGCCTCCTACCTCCTCGCCCTTAAGCTGCTCCACCCCCGCAGGGTGTTCCTGTTGAGGGGGAACCACGAGTCGATGCTGGTGAACCAGCGCTACGGCTTCTACTACGAGCTCGCGAAGAAGGTACCCGAGAGGGCGTTCGAGCTTTTCGTAAGGTTCAACGAGGTTCTCGCCTCCCTCCCCTACACGGCTCTCCTCAAGCCCCACAGGATCCTGCTCGTGCACGGCGGGATCCCCAGCTCGCTGCCGAAGCTGGGCGAGCTGGAGAAGCTGCCGAGGAAGGACCTCATCCCCACCGACGAGACAGCGTTCCAGCTCCTCTGGAACGACCCCTCCGAAAGCGCTGAAGGGTTCGAGCCGAGCGACCGGGGGGAGGGCGTTTACTTCTTCGGCCGGAAGCCCACAGAGACCTTCCTCAAAAGGAACAGGCTCGCCGGGATCGTCAGGTCACACGAGGTTGTGGAAGAGGGTTACCGCTTCAGCTTCCCCCGTCGCGAGGAAAAGGGTTTC
>JAJHRM010000209.1 GCA_020832965.1 Thermofilum sp.
CCGTACTGTGCCGTGAGGTCTTTCCCCCTTACTCCTCCGAGGAGGATCCTTATCACGTCGTCGAGGACATTGCCAAAGCTCGTCCCTAGGCTCCTCTCTACCCTCCTGCTCACGAAGAACTCCACCACCTCGTCTATCGTCCTCATGCCGAGTGCCTTGGCCATGTAGGGGTTCACCCCGCCCTTCTCGACTAGCTCGTCGGCGGAGATCTCCTCGATGAGCTTCTTGGCGTTGAGGACGAACCTCCTCACCCTCTCCAGTACCTTTTGCCGTGCCTCGTCCGTTTCCCTGTGGTGAGATCCCATATAGCCCCACTGGGTGGTACAATATAAGCGTTGCTAAGTTACTCGGCCCGCCCCTTTCCCGCCCTGCCGGTGGATCCCGGTGTCGCAGACCTCTAGGAGGGGGCACTCTTGGCAGGCCTCCCCCCTGTACCTGCACACCAGCGCCCCTAGGTCGAGCATGGCGAGGTTGAACAGCTCGTGCCCCTCCCTAGGTACTATGGCCTCAGCCACCTCCAAAACCTCCCTCTTCCTGCCCCTAGCTGGCAGGGCTCTGGAGAAGACCCTCCCTATCACCCGCTCCACATTCGAGTCCACCATGGCAGAGGGGATCCCGTACCCCAGGGACAGGACGGCCCCGGCCGTGTAGTGGCCGACGTGGGGTATCGCCTCTAGATCCTCCCTCCTGTCCGGTATGACGCCGTTGTACTTGGACACTATGAACTGCGCGACCTCCTTCAGTATCAAGGCCCTCTGCTTGTGGTATCCGATTGCCGAGAGGAGCGCCTCCAGCTCTCCCACGTCGGCACGTGAGAGTGTGTACACGTCCGGGTACCGCCTGAGGAATGCCCCGTAGACCCTGCAGGCTGCCTTGGCCGTAGTCCTCCTCAGGATTATCTCCGCCACTAGGACTCTGTAGGGAGTCCTGTCCCTCCTCCAAGGGAAGTCCCTCACGTTATCCCTTCCCCAGAGGAGGGTTCTCCGGACGATCTCCCTCCTCTTCCTCCTCACTTCTCCCTCCAGCTCCGCGTCCACGTCACCCCACCCCTGTTAGGGCACGGGCCAGAGTGGAGGCCACGACATAGGACAGGAGTGGGGGCACCGCCTCGCCCACCTTCCTGTACTGGACAGCCAGCGGGCCGGGAACTCTCCAGTCCACAGGGAAGCCCTGTATCACCTTGTACTCGTTGATGCCCAGCGGGCGGTCTTCTAGCGGGTGCACCAGCATAGACCCCTTCATGACGGGGGACGTAACGAGGGTGGGGGAGGGCTCGAACCAGGTCAACCTCCTGTAGAAGCCCATCCTCCCCCCTCCCGCCCTGAAGGCCCCGTTCATCGCTTCCTCCACAACGTCCTTCGGGATCTGGCGCCAGTTCCCGCCAGGGGGGACGTAACTTATGTACCTCCTGTACTTAGGCGGCATCTCTAGGTACTTGCCCGGGCTGACACTAGGGAGGGCGTCTAGGAGGCACTTCCACGGCTCCCCCCCGAAAAGGGTCGGGGTGCCCGGCTTGGAGTGGGTCTGGTGGGGTAGCTGGGGTATGAGATTCAGGTCTCTCCTGAGCCCGATTACAAAGACCCTCTGTCTCACTTGCGGGACGCCGAAGTCCGCTGCGTTCAGGATCCCCCAGGCTATCCTGTAGCCGGTCTTGCCGAGCTCGTCTAGGACTACCCGCCACACGCTCCCCGGGAGCTCCTCCTGGGAGAGGGGACGGTTCCTGTCCCTTATGGGGACGTGCCTGAGCCTAGCGTTGAGGAGCCCCGTCACCTCCTCCATCACGAACGCCCTCGGCTGAGCCTCGTTAACCACCCTGATGAACTCCTTCAGCGGGGTGGAACGCGGGTCTCTTAGCCCCTGGCGCTTACCTGCAGTGGAGAAGGGCTGGCACGGGGGCCCGCCCGTCACTACGTCCACCTCCCCCCTCCCGAGGCCGGCCTCGGACAGTATCTCCTTGGTCGGGACGCGGGCTATGTCCTCCCTGATGAAGGGGATACTTGGCCTGTTCGCCCTGAGGATCTCCTCGGAGGCGGGGTCTATGTCGACTGCGACCACCACCTGGAACCCGGCGTATTCGAAGCCTAGGTCTAGGCCGTAGCTCCCGGTGAACAGGGAGACGACACAGAGGCCGGTGTCCCTACGCGGGGGCAGGTGCTCTAGCCCGGAAGTACCAGTCCCGACTAGGAACCGGAGCTGACCCCTGTCCAGAGATCTCCACTCCCGGAGGGTACGCTCATAGGTCTCCTCCGTGAGCCTCCCCCTTCTTGCTGTCCTGAGGGCCTCGCTGAGCGCCCACCTGAACCCCTCTACGTCCTTCACCCCGGCCTGGACTGCTATGATGTCCGCGAGAGCAGATATGTAGGCCCGGGCATCCCCCCTGCCCATCTTGGGGTTGCCCCTGAACCCCTCCACAAAGACCCAGTACTGTGAGATGATCTCGGGCCACGTCTGTGCTACCTGCTGGAAGTCCTCCCCTACCATACACCTCACACCACCACTCTCACTCTGAGCCTCCAGCCCACCTGTATTCCCATACCTCATCACTTCACCCCGAGTGCGGCCTTGACCATACTTAGGAGTATCTCCCTGAGCTCCGACCTGTACAAGTGCTGTTGTCCAGCTTTCACTAGCCACTCTTTATTTGTCACAAGCTATGAACTGCCTATATCCATAACTTTCACTTTTCCCATGTCATTTTTCCCAAGACATCCTCAATAGCCTTTATGAACGCATCACAAGCCCCTCTCAGCTCGTAGAAGAGCTCAAGCAGCTTCTCGGGATCAACGCCCGATGATGCGAGCATCCCAAACGCCTGCTTGACAGCCCTCCTTATTGCCTCTCCCTCCGAAAGCCCTTGGGATATCCAATACCTCCTAAGCCTAACGGCTGAGATGAGGGCCGACTCGGCATACCTATTTACTATCTCCTCTACAGTTAGTGTTTTCCTCCTCATACCCTCGTACCCCATACTATATGGGGTATGGGTAGTATAAAAGCTTTGCTAAGTCGAGATGGACTGGATTGGAAAGAGGGTGGAGAGGTGGGGAGGAGTGTCGTGGAGGAAGCGTTAAACGCTAGGAGAGAGGTTCTGTACCAACAAGTCCACCTCATATCGATTAGACCACTGGGGATCACTCCACCAGTCCAGAGGGCTACAGAAGGCTAACTAGCAGGGCTAGGGCCTCGACGACTTTCAAGAGCTCAAGGCTATCTTTCCTTTCTTGACGTAAGCCCTCACGTAGCCCCTCGATGTGACCCCTCATGTGTTTTTCCCAGCAATTGCTGAGGAAGCGTCACATAAAAGCCCTTAGCCTCCACGAGCGCTGGGCAACGACCATGGGCACACGTTCTAGTGGATTCTAATAACAAAAAACTCTTTCAATGAAGAAATCATTATTTTATCATCAGGTAGCGGTTTTTATCATCGAAATCCCTTCATGCGCTCTTCATGTCAAGAGTTGGCGAACCCGGCTCTTCTCGTCAACCGACCTCGAGAACATAAGGGTGGGCTACGAGAGGCCCCCGTGGGGATTCTGGGATAGAGAGGCTGGTGGGAAGCAGAGGAGGAATTGGAGGTCGTTTGTGAAGGCTAGGCATAAGAAGGGGAAGAGACTCTGAGTCCAGCGTGATATGTAGAAACTCTTTTTAACAATCTTCTTTAGATGCATCGATCAAGCCCCTGAGAATGCCAATAGCCATGTCGATTCTGCTAAGAGCTTCTCTGAGACCATTCGCTAATGAGGCAATGTCTGGTGAAGCAGGTAAGGATATGGGCTCAATTGGAGGAAGGTAAATGCCTTCCTTGCTCAGCTCCTCAATGATTTTATTCACTACAGATTTTAAGAAGCTATTTGCGCTATTAATGTGTTCAACTATTATCGAGGGCGGACGAACGAGTTGTACTCCTATACCAATAGCCAAAAGGTTAAAGAGGGTTTCTGCGAAGACCTTCCCCAAATCCTCGCCCTTCGTGACTTTCCCTATGCTTTCATTAAAAATGTCTTCAAGTGGCTTAAAGAGTAACTTGTAGTCCTCTTCAATGAGTTTCTTCGCCGACTCAGCATATCTCAGATTTATCTCTGCTGTTAAGGCATGTCTTTTCACCATCTCTTTCCTTATCGCGGTTCCAGCTTCTCTTATTAGCTTGACGATCATCCTCCTATAGTACTCTTCAACTCCTTTCTCCGTCTCACTCAAAAAACCACCTCTCTAATGGCTTAGCTCCTTCACTACTTATAAAACTAGTTATTAACCGCTTTAAAACTCGACGTTATGTCAAGTATTGTGTCGGAGATACTCTCATGGAAAGTTCACAGGGCTGATCCGTGGAGTTTCTCTTGAAGTACTGGTGGGCGGAGGATCTGGGCTGGTTCTACGATCCCCTTCATCTATCTCAAATCTACTCAGTAAGCTCTCACAACACAATTTTGTGGCAAACTGTTCGTTAGGGTTTTTAAAATTGTGAGATGTGAAATTTCAAGTTTGAAGTTTGAAGTTCTAACTGCTAACTGAAAAATTCATTCCACTACCTTCTACCTCATGAGTGAACCTAAGTTTGCATCTCAAAAAGACAGTTCCAGATGTATCAAAAGAGTGTAAAGAAAACAAGGATGCACCTGATAAAATCCAAGAGAGATTGCAGCCCCTAAAATCCGAGATCAGGCTAAAACCCTCTCCTCCAGCTTCTGCACCCTCCTCAGCAGGTCCTTTATCACATCATCCCTCTCCTTTATCGCCTTCAGATCGGCCCTGATCAGGGATAGCTCGGAAAAT
>JAJHRM010000148.1 GCA_020832965.1 Thermofilum sp.
TGGAGCCTAGACGGGACGCTTAACCCTAAAAACTAAGGGAGGAATGGCCGGCTCTGTAATGCGCGCTGTAGTGAGAAGCACAATCTTGTCAGCATCGCTAGTAATTTTACTTGCATCATTGCTATCCTTCACTGTTGCCACCTACATTTACTACCCGTGGCCCGAAAAACTGGTAGTACATTCCTCGCTGGTCGCGTTTTCCTTTTTCATCGCCGTTCGGAGGCCTGGTAGGCAATTCCGTATCCTGCTGCGGTTGCCGCGGGAAACTGCCACACTTGCACTCGTAGCAGGCTTCGTCGCGTTGATTGCTGCGAGCATCATACCGATTCCCTGGCTGGCGCTGCCCCTCGCGCTGGTATACGGTGCCCTAGTAGCCGGAGCATCGTTAGCGGAGGTATTAAAGCTCAGAGAGATTTTCGATAATGTACTGGGTTTTGCGTTATTTTCCTTCATTTTCGGTTCGATGTACTTCGGAGTTATAATGTTGGGTACTTCCCTTCTCTTAGGCTTCCCGGCAAACCGCTATGTTGCGTTGACGCTCGTAGCATTGCACACGCTCCATCTTGTTACCATCAATTCGAAGAAAGCAAGAAGCAAATATATTGAAATTATAATAAGAAGCGGCAGTCTTTTATTCATATGCAACTTGTTAGCGTTTATTTATAATTTCTTCTCGATATACTATCAAAGCAACGTGTATCTTCCGGGCCTAGATATGCTGCGGCACTACATGTGGTCGGTAAATCTTATCAGAAACCCCTGGAAATTCCTAAGCCTCGGCTCCGATAATTACCTGGTTTTCCACGCGTTCGAAGGGGGGCTCATGCTTTTGGCTAAATGCTACGATGCTCCGCTTCTCAATAGCGCTCTTCTGCCCGTAGGTCTTTTGAGCGCGTTGGCGCTAGCTCAGCTTGCTGACGACGTTGTTGGGAACTCCGCATCTAGAGACATCGCGCTGATGCTTCCGTTTGTCTTCTCGGGTATAGGCTGGTTCTATCTTCTCCTCAACAGACCGGCAAGTCCTTCGGTGTATATTTCAGCTCTAGTAAGAGGTATCGAAAAACTATACGGGAATTTAATGTATATACCGTTTAATCTGATGTGGCCCGTACCTCATACCTTTTCGGTCGCCTCTTTCCTTCTCTTCCTGACTCTCCTTCTTAGAACGGTTAAGTTGCAGGGTACGCTTCCTAAAGCGGCTGTCGCAGCCGGCTTGCTGATGTTTTCGATGCTGTCTACGCACCCCCCACAAGGTGTTATGGCGGCGGCGCTCCTCGTGCTGGCGGCGCTCCTCTGGGGCGGAAGCCTTTCCAGCGCCCTGAAGCCCGTCTCTCTGGGGTCAGCCGCAGGCGCGCTCGCGGGAGGAGCGCTCAATATGGCAGCGGTTTACCTCGCTCTTCAGGGTGCGCCCCGCTTAGAGAAACTTATGCTGCTGCGCGCTGCAGCTTTCTTCGCGCCGGCCTTAGCAGCGATAGCCGCGCTCGTCCTCAGCTCTTTCGGTGTAGGGTTGGAGCCCTTGTTCGCGAGACTGGCCAAGCGCTTGCACGTGCGAGTCCCTGTAGCGTCGGCGTTAGGCACTTTCCTGCTTATTTTAGGGGTATCTGTTGCCTTAGACCCCTCCAACACTTTCGCTACAAGCAGGGCGGACCCAGGAGGGGTTGTAGGTCTGGTACCCTGGTTCATGTACGCGGTCTTATTGGGCGCGGCTCTGCCGCTAGGGTTGCGCGGTTACGAGCTGCTAGCTCGCGAAGGGTCGAAAGTCTCGGTCGCTACACTAGCTTTGCTCGCGGCTCTTGCCGTCGCCGTGGGCAGAACCCTAAGTTTTCTCAACGCCTCCGGGATCGACACGGGCTACTGGGGCGAAAAGAGGTTTGTCCTTTTCGTGTACATCGCGCTAGCGCCGCCAGCCGCCTACGCGCTCGAGCGTCTCGCCCGCGGCAAACCCCTCAGAGCTGCCGCGCTCAGCCTCCTACTGGCCCTTCTGGTCGTCAACGCGGCGGTATGCGCCTCGTACTGGGGCATCACGAGCGAGCGCTGGAGGATAAGCGATGCCGAGAAGGCGGCTTTCGATAGGCTGGGCGAGTTGCTTTGGGCCAACCCGAACCGGTGGATTTTATCGCCCACGCTCCGGAGCAGGGACGCGTCCGCGTTCGCGGCGCCGATCTACTACTTCTTCGCAGACCCCTCTCACGTCTGGCGGTGGCAGGTTCCCGAGCTCTCGCTCGCGATCTTCAGGGCTAGGAACCTCGACCCGCCCTACCTCTACATCAACTGGGCGACGGACTCGCAGTCCGCGCGTTCCGGCTGGATCGGCAAGGTTCTCCTACCTCGCCTGCCCAAGCTGTTCAGCGTGAGCGCGATCGACGTGTACGACGCGCCTCCGCTGGCACCGCCGCTCCCCAACGGCAGCGTCGCGCTCGCGATCCCGCCCGTCTGGGACGAGGCGGTCGATGAGGCCTACCTCCTCCTCTCGCTGGCTGGCGTGAACTTCACGAGCGTGCTCGAGATCGACCCCGCCCTCTACAGCTACAGGGTCATCGTGGTGCCGTACGACCCGCTGGAGGGGACCAGGACGGTTACCGTCGATTTGCTGAGGACCCCCATTGCGCTCACCAGCGGTGTCGTGAATATCAATGCGGATTCGGTCGAGCTCGGCGGGCGCACGGAGAGGCTCGGCAACATCGTTGTGTGGAGGAACCCCTTCTACCTGCTTCTCGAGGCGCTCAACGTAACCGTGAGGTTTGAGGTCGGGGGGTACAATCCGAAGGTGCTAAACTACTTCTTCTTCGTCTACGACTTCCAGGACGCGGGGAACTATAAATACGTGGGGGTGATGTTTACCGAGCGAAACCATGTATACGTACTCAACTGCTCGATTGCAAGCGGTAATGCATCCTGCTCACCAGCTTGGCCTGGCTTTTTAATAGGGAGTACTACTAACGTGACCGGAGAACATGAATTGAACGTTTACTTGGATGTTGCAAAGGGGAAGCTCTGTGTAACTCTGGATGCATTCAAAAGAGCTTGTTTCGCTACAACTTTCGGCAGGGGCTCCATCGGCGTTCGTGCAGATCGCTTCTGGGCATTAAAGGTGAAGGAAGTATTTCTCACTGCGCGCACTCGTAGCTACCTGCACCTAGAGCGGCTTAAAGCGGAGAACCACACACTTATAGTACTTCAACATAGAAACAATGACAGTAAAATTATATATGGAAAGAGTATAATAATTTACGCAAAAGAAATTTCAAAAGGAAAAAACATGAATATGAATTCTATTTTTGTTCCAGGAAGATATTATAGTGAAATTAACTATGTTAATTTAGGTGTTAGTAATATTACTTTCTATAATTTATCTGTGGTTGCACCTAATCTCCTTATGATCCCTCTTGACTTCTTACGAATTTACGAGCCTAGCAAAATTCACAATATGACCTCCGTTAAATATTTAATAATAGAAAGTTCCTTAGATAATTTCCTAAAAGCTTTTTATGAACGTGCCTATGTTAAAGGTGGCATAGGTTTCTACGCGAAGCTTGAAGCTGATAGAATGTATGTTCCCAATGCGAGAGTTCGCGTGTATTTTAATGATGGTGCTATTAAAGAGCTGGAAGGCGACTTGCTGTTTGTGGGGAGGTTCCTGGTGCTGGCTAGGAGGCCTATTTTCACGGCTCAGTACTCGGTTATTAAAGGGGTTTTTGTGCAATCCCTGCTTTACCCTTACTTAGCACGCGATTTGGTTGTAAATGGAAACGCAACGTTTAGATTTGTTAGTGGGGACTCTTCCTTTTTATATTTCTTTGTAGATGCTAAAAACTCTAAGATTGCGTATGAGCCACAACTTAATATTTACTTAGAGTGGGAATCTGTGCCGTTAGTGTTGAAGTACTCGTACTGGGGTATACCCATTGTCTGCATATTCGCTGTGTTGACGTTACGAAGTTCGGTTAAAAAGTGGAAACCATGACTAATGTGTGAATGTGAAAAGTCCGTGAATTAAGTATTTGGGATCTGCGGGAGAGAAAGGTGCAGCGGGAGCACTGCGCGCTATTCTTATGATTGCGGCGTCTTATAAGTAATGAGTATAATAAGAAACTCTTTGTGCCTGCTATACTTACAGTGTGCATGTAAAAAATTAAATAAATATTATGCTTTTATTATATGCCAAAAAGATTTGATAAGCAGATTATAGCAGATTTTGGTAGTTTACGCAGAGTTTGGCCAACTGCTGCAGACGATAGGGTATTTTTTACTGTTGGCTCGGCTCGTCCATATCTACCACTTAATGAGCAGAGATTAATTCTTTATGAATACAAACCTTATAATGATACATTTACTCGAATTATAGATTTAACCAACATTGATAAACTTGTGAACACTTCTGGAAAATCTTTCTTTAAGAGAAATGCGGGTATATTTATACCTGCTTGGAATTCAGAATTTTATATTTATGGAAAGACTTATTTTAAAATATTTCATAGCGAGAATTTGACAGATTTCAGAACCGTATATGTTGATCCAACAGGAACGTACGGAAACCACTTTTTTGCGAACGATGCAGGGAACATCATATGCATCGGTGTAGGACGCGGATGGAAAGGGAAGAAAGGTTCAATAAGTTACACGCCGTTAAGCTCCTATCTCCTAATTTCTGAAGATCATGGTGAAAATTGGCTTAAAATTTACGAGCTTCGATATCCAACCGCTATTTATGACGGTGTAATAGTAGATGATTTGATACTTTTTACTGCTCGAGAAAGGAAATCAGTATTTTTTAGTATTAATAAAGGAAAGACTTTTAATGAGATCCATTTGGATTCTCCGGCTAGAAATGCTGCTTACTTTCGTATTGGTAGAAAAGAGTTTATTATAATTTCGAGTAATGATTCTTTTTATTTAAGTCACTTGGATAATATAAAATTTAAAAAAATTAAACTTTATACTGTAGGCTTAGTACTCAGATATCCTATATTTTTCCAGAGAAAAATCTTTCTTAGCGGAGTTGGAGTTCGTTCATGGCTTATAGCATTTGATTTAAAGCTGGGTAAAGTGGATAAATACGATATAACTATGCTTGCTGGAGATAAAAGTGCTTGTAGACTAGCATTTTCCAATAATAAGTTTCTCATAGGAAGTGAGCTTTATGGTAAGCTGTATGCTATAGAGCCTAATAGTTTAAGAGAATTACAAACTAAAGATTATATAAAATTATATTTAAGTTCCTTGTTTAATTCCATGCTCAAAAAACCACTTATGCGATTTCCGAGAATAACAACCCTTCTTCAAATTTAGCGCACTTGCGGCTGGGGTGCGCGCGCGGGCGTAGTTGGAGCCCATGAAGCCTGCCCCGCCTGTGACGAGGAGCCTCACGTTAATCGCCTGCTCCCCGCGCCGGGGCTCTATGAGCTCAGCGCGCGTGGTACACGAGTGCGGAACGTGGTGGCGTAGCTCACGCCATGTAAGCTGCCTATTGACTAAGGCACGCGCGAGATGTGGGCGCAGCTGGGGTCTACGTGTCCAGCGGCGTGGTCGCGGAGGCGCGGGAGCCGGCTGGCCAACGCTAGGGTCTGCCTCTTCTTCCCTTCCGATCCGCCCTGCAGCTTTCGGGACCGTTTCCCGGAAAGAATCTCGTTGAACCAGCTCAACGAGAGGTGGTTCGCTGAACCGGTTCAATGGGTTCCGCTGAGCTTGTTCAACGGGATTCTTTCCGCGGAAGGTTAGGCTTGAGGCTGCCGCGCGGCGGCCTGCGCGGGTGTTGCTTCGCTTTAGTTTGGGCTTTTGTCTGCGTGGCCCTTTTAAGCCGGTTCCGCGCGCTGTTCGCGTGGAGCGTTTCGAGGTTGAGGCTTTCGACCGCTTGAGGGGGGAGGCCGCGAGGCGCCTCGTACCCGGCTGCGAGGCCTTGGAGCCGGTCGGTCCGGGAGCGTGGTCGAGGCGCGCTTGGTACGGTTGCGCGGGGGCGGGCGCCCGCTATATCTGCGCGCCGCGTAGGGTGGGAGCGTGGTAGGCGGTTTCTCGGTGCGCGGTCGCGTGAAGCCATGGACGGTGGAGCTGCTTTTGCCGGCGGGCGAGCGGCCGTCCGAGGGCGTCAAAGCGGACATTTGCACCGGGCGCAGCAACGCCAGCGTGCACGCGCGCTAACTTTTCCGCTTTAAAAAACTATTAAGTAAGCGACTTCGAAAATTTCAGTAGCTGCGTGACCCGTTCTTAGCACGCAACGTGCGCGGCGTACTAGGCGAAAGACTTATTTACCCCACTGTTAAGGATACACGATGCAACAGAAAGGGCGCCTTGGGATCCCTGTCGTTGCTGTGCTGCTTGCCGCGTTCCTTCTACCCGTTCTAGCTGCGCCTTCTGATAACCAAAGGACGCTTCAAGCGCCTGAGGAGCCCAGGGTGGCGAGGTTTGTCGGAAACCTGACGTTGGGCG
>JAJHRM010000149.1 GCA_020832965.1 Thermofilum sp.
TGAAGCTTTTCGCTGCAATACGCTCTAGCAGCTCTGCCTTGATCCCCAGTGCCTCTGGGCCTCTCTCCACCACATTGGGTTACGTTTACGTCAGCGTGCATAGAGCGTCCGTGGGACGCGCATACTACTCATTCGTACTCTATCCTCTGCCAAACAATATCGCTGCACTTCAGCTCTCTTTCAACGTACTCTATCACGAGCTGCACGTTTAAAGCTTTACAAGTATAGATGTCTAGAGTAAAGAACTTATGCTCACTCCAACTGTAGAAGGCTGCTCCAGACTCGACCCACGCTATGAAGCCTCCCAAGCCTCTATGAATAAGGGAGAACTTATCTGGCGAGAAGATGAATGGGCCTGCTATGATCCTCATGCCCAAAGCCTCACTAAGCCCAGTCAAGAAGCCCTTAAGGAAGTCTTCACACATCTCTACGCCATAAAACCCCTCTACAATGAGCCTATCGCGCTGAATCTCCGGCTTCAAATTCCTCATCCAAGTCAACCCAATAATATCATTTTGGACTAGGGGCATAAATGTTATGCAAAGCGACGAGTTGGGAAGGCGCTATTAAGCCTCAGCAGAGGTTAGAAGTGGGAACGTGAAAAATATGCGCTTGGTATAATGCAGGCAAACGAACATCATCTTCGGAGCATAGATAATATGCCATATATCAAATTTTCAGGAGTTCCTTACCTATGAACTTTTTGTACCATTCATCAAGCTCAACCTGCGAAGCTACGTGTAATTCTATTGGGGCATCAATTACCTTATATATCTCGGCTTTAACTCTGTACTCCTCGTCCCTGCTAGGTTTATTATCCAAGACAACTAATATGTCTATGTCGCTTGAAGCAGTGTACTTCCCCCTAAGCGTGGATCCAAAGAGGTATACCTCAGCAGTAGGCCAATTTTCCAGGACAATACTTTTAACCTCCTTAGCTACCTCCATGTAATTCTCCAGCTTCTTGAAGTACTCATAGCATGCCTTTATGAGCTTATCATATTCTTTCGATGACATTCCTAAACACCTCCCTCACGAACTTCAACATCTCCTCGACCTCTTCCTTCTCATATCTCCTAGCCAGGTACCCAGCTCCAATATACGCATCCTCGATCTTCGTTAGCATAACGATGTTTCTACTATTAAACAAAAAATCTAACCCTCCAGTTATGCTTGATAAAAGCCTCAGGAGCGTGAGTAAGGAGTGAGTTCTCGGATACGTCCCCGTCTTCAACAGTAACTTGTACTTCACCATTAACTGGCAATACTGCTCCAAATTGAAGGCGGCGAGATCATAAACGCCTTTAAGGAATAGTTCCTCAGCATTCCTCAAAAAGGACTCAGCACGCTCCCTTAAAACCTCCGCCTCCTCAAAACTCACATCAAACCGATGAAGGGTATTGAGGATCAATATAATAAATGTAACTTCATGCTGAGTCGATACAAGAACTATATACTCCCTGGTACACTCTTTAATGCCATCCTTATTCCTGAGCCAGCGTAATCATCCCAAGCGTACTGCTGTTGCATGGCAAGGGAAAATGTTAACTAGGGTTTTTTCTTCCAGATGCAGGGGGATGACAGACAACCGGAAGGCTTGCGGAAAGGTGAAGAGTGCGGCCATAGCCGACCCTCGGCAAACTTTTCCTGCCTTGGGGCTGGTGTAAAATTATATACCTCCTGGACCCATATAGCGAAGATCCTGGTTGCTGGTGGTTTTTTGTTAAATTTAGAGTTAAATACCTGTGCCTTCTAGTGTAGCCGTATGCCGGAAAGAGTTCTCGTGACTGGTGGTGCAGGCTTCATTGGGAGTTTCCTGGTTGAAAGGCTTCATGAGGAGGGGTTCGAGGTTAGGGTTCTCGACAACTTTTCTTCAGGCTCTATGAGGAACCTATCCAGGGTGCAGAACTTTGTTGAGATTGTGAGGGGTGATGTTAGGAATCCCCGAGACCTGGAGGAGGCGCTTCGAGGCGTAGAGGCGGTTTTCCACTTTGCAGCGAACCCGGAGGTGAGGGTCGGGGATCCCTCCGAGCATTTCGAGCACAACATTTACGCGACTTACCTGTTGCTCGAGAGCATGAGGAGGAAGAGCATTAGGGAAATCGTTTTCGCATCCTCCAGCACCGTTTACGGGGACGCCGCCAAGCTGCCGACACCCGAGGACTACACGTTGAAGCCCATCTCTGTTTACGGGGCGTCTAAGCTTGCATGCGAGTCCCTCATCTCCTCCTACGCACACACCTACGGGTTCAAGGGAGTAGCGCTACGCTACGCAAACGTCGTGGGCCCTAGGGCAACGAGAGGAGTAGTCAGGGACTTCGTCCTGAAGCTAAGGTCCAACCCGAGGGAGCTAGAGATCCTCGGCGACGGCACACAGACAAAGAGCTACATCTGGATCGATGATGCCGTAGACGCGACGCTCACCGCTTGGGGAGGGACGAGCGGGGGCTTCGAAGCCTACAATGTTGGTAGCGAGGACGCGATACCCGTGAGGGAGGTCGCAGATATAGTGGTAGCAGTCATGGGTCTCAAAGACGTGAAGTACAGGTTCACTGGGGGAGTTATGGGTGGGAGAGGCTGGGTCGGAGACGTTAAACACATGCACCTCGACATCGCGAAATTGAGGAGCCTGGGCTGGAGACCAAAGTACACAAGCAGGGAGGCCGTGGGGAAAGCCGCCGAGAGCCTCCTCAAAGAATTATAGTTCCCAGGGAAGCTCAGCGCGCCAGGCAGGGCATGACTGGCGTGGATGCGCTATCGTGTATCGACGAGCTGTTTAAACGTGTTGTGTAGGAACTGCATTTTCTCCATGCCAAGCACGCCCTCATGCTTATACATTCTCATGATTTTGCCGTTCTCCCTAACCATAAAGAGGATGGTCGGGGAAACATGAACGTCAAAGATCTCAAACAATCTCTTGGCGGTCTCAGAGGAGCAGAGCTTCGCAAACCAGGTGCAGAGAATAATTATGAAGGTTGGTCTCGGAGGATCAGCGGCCTCGACAAACCTGAACCACTCCTCGTCAAACTTCCTGCAGGCCGGGCAACGGGTATTGTCAAAGTACAGCACGTAGTAGCCATCCTCCCCGAAGGGGGACTTCTCCTCAAAAACCCACCCCCTCCTCTCTTGATCATACACATAGACGCCGTCCTGGCAGGAGGGTCCCGGCTTGCTGCACACCATAATAGCGCGCCAAGAGGATTTTATCCCTTGGGTTTAAATTTTTTGGGCGGCTATCCGCTAGCTCAAGCAGCCCATCGCACACAAAGACAAAAACTTCGGCAGAGAAAGAACTCTTCTCTTAGCTACACGTTTGTGAACATGCGTAGCAGGGGCTGGTAGACGGTATTCGCCACGGTTCCCTTGAGGATGAAGTCAAGAACTATGAATACTAGGGACCATAGCAGCAGCCTCTTGACACTCTTCTCAAGGGCGTACCTCCCCTGAAAAATCACCAGGTAGCTGATTCTCGAGAGAGCTACGCCGAGAAGCACGTACCCCACAACGCGCAGAATGGCGTATATCTGCCAGGAGAGAAGCGCCACTTGCAGGAAGTACTCGGGTTTAGCGTATGAGAGGAGCGTGCCCACGTAGTAGTTCATGTAGTTGAGGAGGATTGCTCCCAGGAGCAGCCCAAGCAAGCCAATGCTAGCGACGCTCAGCACCGTGAAGATCACCAGCTCCCGCAGCTTCGGCAACAAGAAGAGCCTCGGGTCGCCCTCCGGGCCAAACCCAGTCCTTATCCAATCAAGCATCTCAGAGACGTATGCCTCCCCGTTGATCACCCTCCCAGCTACGAGCCCCTTATAGAAGAACGTTGCAGCAACCACTGAGGCAGAAACCGATACGGCCCACAAAAACACGAGTAAGCTTGCACGCCCCAGCTCTCCAGCCTTGATAGCTTTGAAGTAGAATGGGTATATTGCCAGGAGCTGGACTACTGGTAGCAGAAAGACGCTTACCTGCGCCAAGACCAGGCCAATGAGAGTTGTCACCACCCCCGCGGAAACGACGGTCACTACCTCTTCAACTCTGCCCGAGGAACCCATAGCAAGATAACTTCCCCACGCCCCCTTTTTATCGTTTTCTTAACGCCAAAAAATTGATAAGTGCTGAAAAACTGCATGCCTGGAGGAGGGATGCAGGTCGTCGTTGAGAACCTGGTAAAGAGGTTTGGGGATTTCCTCGCACTAAGAAACGTGTCCTTCAAGGTTGAAGAGGGAGAGGTCTTTGGACTCATCGGGCCGAACGGCGCTGGAAAAACTACGACATTCAGGATCCTGGCGGGACTGATACCCCCAACTGCCGGCCGGGTGGAAGTCCTGGGCGAGAAGCCCGGCTCCAGCAAGCTTAAGAGGGTCGTCACCTACCTGCCGGAGGACGCCGGGACGTACAGGAACCTGACGGGCTACGAGTTCTTAAAGCTGATCTCCGAGCTCTACTTCGGCAAAACCCGGGAGGCTGATGAAGCACTAGAACTCGGGTTAAAGCTGGCCTCGCTGGGCGAGAGGATACACGAGAAGATGAAGAACTACAGCAAGGGCATGAAGAGGAGGATCCAGGTTGCACGGGCACTAATGGTCAAGCCCAAGCTCGCGATACTGGACGAGCCCACAGCAGGCTTGGACGTCGTTCATTCGAGGGAAATCAGAGGCATCATAGTGAACTTTTCAAGGGATCTGGGGACAACGGTGCTGATATCCAGCCACAACATGCTTGAAGTCGAGAACCTCTGCGGGAAAGTCGCGATGATCGATAGAGGCACGATCGTCCTTGAGGGCTACGTCAAGGAGCTCCTAGCAGAGAGGGGCGCCAAAAACCTGGAAGAGCTATTCTTCATGGCTACGGGGGGTGGCGAAGCCTCATGATCAGAGCGCTGGTAGCTAAGGAGGTGAAGGACCTCCTGAGAGACCCGCGCATCCTCCTACCATTCATCCTCTCAGCAGTCGCCATGCCCGTAATCGCCATAGTCATCTTCCTGCCCATGCAGTCGGCGGTACAGCAAGCCGTCACCGGGCCAAAGGCGGTTGCAGTCCTAGACCTGGACAAGACTGCCTACAGCCAAGGCTTGGTAAGCTACCTGCAGAGTAGCGGTGTACAAGTCGTGGACGTTTCAGGCGACTACCGGGGAAGCATACAGGACGTGGTGGGAAATGCTTCGAGGCATAACGTGAAGGTCCTCCTCGTAATAGAGAAGGGGTTTGGCGGAAGCATTTCCGAGAAGAGGAGAGCCAAAGTGCAGCTAGTAAGCGTAATCGAAGAGGTGACAATCTTCTCAGGCATGCAAGTCGCGCCCATACAGGAGCTAGTGAACAACTACGCCCTACAGCTCCTCATCAAAGGCTCAAACCTGACCCTCGACATCGTCCAGAAGCCACTCAACATCACCTCCACAACGTACCTGGCCTCGAAGAAGACCATGTTCCCATGCGGTCCAGACCTCCTCATGGGTCTTTCGATGTCAGCACTCCTCGTGCCGATAATTATCATGGGAGTAGCCATGACAGTCATGCAGATGTCTGCCACCTCAATGGCGGTAGAGAACGAGGAGAGAACCCTCGAAACACTCCTAACCCTGCCAGTCACGAATACGCAGATCCTCCTATCGAAACTCCTCGGAATGTTCATCGTCTCGCTCGTGGGAACAGTATTCGAGGTGGCCGGGCTAGCGCTGTACTTCGCAACCCTCTCCTACGCCCTCAGCCTCCCAGCGCCAAGCACGCAAGGGGTCCTCACCATGCCGAAAAACCTCGCAGAAGTCATCTCCACCAGCAGCATTCCGCTCCTAGGCGTTAGCCTAGTGCTCTCACTCTTCTTCTACGCATCCATAGGTGTGATCGTCGGAGCACTCAGCAGAGACGTTAGGATAGCCAACACCCTGATGAGCCCGATAGGCATAATCTTCATGGTGCCAGCCTACCTGGTAGCATTCGCCCCATCCAGCCTCTACGGTCCAGCCATAAGGGCACTACTCTACACCCTACCAATCACGCAGCCCACCATAATGTCCAGGGACATGATAGCATCACAAATACCAACAGAGACGCCAATCTACCTAGCCGCATCCCTAACCCTCTCCATGGGGCTAATCTACGTAGCAAGCAAGTTCTTCTCCCTAGAAACACTCTCAACACTACAATTCAAAGCCGCGGAATACGCTTCCAGGCTGAGGAGAAGGAAAACTATGCATAAACAATTTTAAAAACTTAGTGAGAAAGCTTTATTATAAGTTATAAAAACTATAAAGACGCTATGAGCCAAAAAAGTGTATTTCAAAAAACTACCGCTCTCATCTTTATAGTCACACTGCTAGTAGGGCTGATTGTCGGCTACTTCATCGGAACGCTAACAGCCCCCAAACCAACCCCCACAGAGGAAGTAGTCCCCAAGTCTCAATATGAGGAACTGCAAAA
>JAJHRM010000012.1 GCA_020832965.1 Thermofilum sp.
ATGGTTCATTGTGGGTTTTATAGGCTTTCTTCCATGTACTCTGCGTGCTTCTCTACTATCCTTGCGCCTTTTTCTCTCGCCTTCTGCCTCACAATGCCCTCTATCTTCTCCACAAGCTCTGACAATTCCTCTGGGTTGGAGGAGTAGACTGTGAACGTTAGGGGTAGGCCTCTACCCGTAGAGAATCTTCCGTCAAGCCTTGAGAAGACGTTCTTCACCTCTCTGCGAATTATGCTGGCTATCTCCTCCGCTGTGCTCACCGGGCACTCTACGTCTATCGAGAATGTTACAGAGTATTTTTTCCCGGCTGTTTCCCTGAAGAAGTCCTGTATACCTTTTTCAAAAGCCTCAATCGACTCCTCGAATCTTGGCGGAGTGGCTGCAATGAACTTCTCGCTCAATAAGCTGAATGCTACAAATGAGGGTACGGGTCCCCGCTCGTTCGGAATGACGTAGCTAAACTCCGGCATGACCGCCATGTCTTCGAGTCTGCTTGGTAGGCTCGCGCTATCCATGTAGTAGCCTTGAACCAGCTCCAGTGCCTCTACATTCACCTCGGTTCCGAGACCCAATGCGACGGCTATTGCGCTGACAAACCTCGGATTGCCTGCCGCGCCTGCAATTATGATTGCGTCTACTTCTTGAAAAACGGACTGGAGGTTTTCAATCGCGAAATTTTCCTCTGCAATGATGTCTGAGAAGCCTATCGCCTCGAGGTACCCTTTCAGCCAGCCGATAAGCTCCGATGGACGCTCAACATTGGGTAACGCTAGAATAGCTATCTTCATGTCTACGCTCACTAGGCTAGGTAATCCCTCAATTTTTGTAGCGCGTCCCCTGGGTCGGTGTACGGGACGAGCCTGAAGTTGCTCCACGTTATTCCCCGAATCATGGCAGAGACCTGCGGGAGCCTGTCCTTCAAGGCAAGCGCTATAACCTTCTTGCCCCTAAGCAGGGAGTAAGCGATTTCGAATCCCACCCCTAGGCTTGGGTAGGAGACTTCAGCCACGAGGATGTCAGCCTCCTCCATGAGCTTAATATCCCTCGCAAATATCTCCTCGGGAGTCATGCCTCTATCTATGTCTAGAATTTCTTCTGCAACGTGCTTTGTTAAGACTGTGCAGCCAAGCTCCTCCAGAGCGGCGCAGATCCTTTTGACGCTTCCCAGAGCACTCCTGTCGCCCCTCATAGGCGCTGCAAAGTAAACCTTCACAATGCCTTGTGTGCGCGGCACCCGTATTAACCCCAAGCGATACGCAATATAGGCAGGGTTAAAAATTCTTATCCTTCAGCAATGCGCCGCCGTTACCTCGCCACTCCGCAGGGTTACAGGTATACTCCGCTGGGTAAGCTAACGCGCTACCGTTGAGCCAGGGTGAAATGCTTATATTAAGCTCGGCGAGGAGTTTTTAGGCGTCTGCCTAGGGTGGTGCGCTACGAGCGGTATCATGAAGGATATCGAGGCTGAGGCTGCGAAGGTAATTGAGGATGCCAGGAAGAGGGCCGAGGAGCTACTGAGGGAGGCCAGGAAGAGGGCTACTGAGATCCTTGAGGACAAGTCCTACCTTGCTGAGCTCGCCGCTGAGAGGAGGAAGCTCGAGGAAAGCATAGGGCAGGAGGCCAAGCGGATCCTCGAAGAGGCGGAGGAGACCGCGCGCAAGCTTAGGGAAAGCGTTGGCGGGAAGATCAACAACTACGCCAAGCGCCTTGCATCCATGGTTGCCGGCGTCGAGGTCTAGGGAATGATTAGGCGCTTGTCAAAGCTCCTGTTAAACAGGCCGGACGTCGCCCTCAGGGCGTACCTCATCGCACCGAGGGACAGCATAGAGGGGCTCGTCGAAGGGCTGGTGAGGAGGGGTCTCTTTGAGCCGCTACCGCCGCAGGAGGCTGGCAAGGCTCTCGAGGCAGTCAAGAGGAGGGCTGAGCTTTCCGAGAGGGCGCTAGCGCTATTCAGGGAGCTAAGCGCACTCGTCGAGAAAGAGGTCGAGGTGGAGGTCAGGGAGTTCCCCTGGGACACACATAAAGCCCTAGAAAAGCTTGTGGCCGAGTTTGAGAGCCTGCGCGAGGTCGCGAAGCGCCTGGTAGAGGAGAGCAAGAGGGCCGGCGCCGAGCTGGAGAAACTCAGAGCCCTAAAGGTTGTTGTTTTGGAGCTCTCAGGGGGCAAGGGTTCCCTAGATAAGTCATTGCTGGACTATGAGGGGGCGTACCTGGTCTCTAAGACGCTGTACGGCAACATCAAGGAAGTGGAGGAAGTGGCGTCGAAGTCCCTGAAGACACTCCTCCTCCGAGAAATCGACGAGGAGAGAGCAGTGGCTGTCGTCGTGCTTGACAAGGAGGCGTTCAAGAGGGTCGAGGCGCTAGTAAGGAAACTCGAGGTCCCGGTAGCGAGGGCGAGCACCGCGGGCGTCGTCGAACTACCTCACGTAGACAAGGCGATTAGGGAGGCCGAGGCGCTGCTTGCCGAGGTGAGGGGCAAGATCTGGTGCCTCTTAGAGGGCAGGCTCTACGAGCTTGCTCTGCTTAAGGCGCTGGCCGAGGTGGCGCAGTTGGAGGTGGGCGTCCTCAGCAAGGCTCTTGCTTCAAAGTACATGGCTGTAGTGGCTGGCTGGTCTCTGAAGTCGCGGAGAGGCGAGCTCGAGAAGCTCGTGGGGGAGGCGAGCGGCTATGTGATCTTCGAAGAGGTCGATAACCCGCCGGTGGAACTCGACAACCTCAAGCCCTTCAAGCCATTTGAGGTGTTCACGGAGGTCATGGGCTTCCCAGCGCCCCATGAGTGGGACCCGACACCGCTGATCACGTACTTCTACCTAGTGTTCTTCGCCCTCATGTTCCCCGACGTGGGGTACTCCATTGGGCTAATAATCGGGGCTAGGCTCGTGCTACCATACTTCGTCGAGAACAGGGAGAGCCTCAAGAGGCTGATAAACATAGCTACGTACGCTGGCATAGCTGGTTGCGTAGCGGGCTTCCTGGCTAACAGCTTCTTCGGGTCGCTACTGGGATCTTACATAGGGTTACTGGTTCCGAGG
This sequence comes from Thermofilum sp., assembly GCA_020832965.1. The sequence continues at coordinate 3,030 of JAJHRM010000012.1, forward strand.
CTAATACCGAGCCTTCCCGCCAGGCTAGAAGATCCCGGAGCTGTGGGCTCCGCCGTCATAGAGTACATGGCGCTCTCACTACTCCTCGGCTACTACGTAGTGATCTTTGCTCATGCACTTGGCGCTGTGAAGAGCGTCATCGCCGGGAATAGGGCAGGCTTCGTCCTCGAAGCCCTGATAGCGCTCATAGCGGTCTTGGGACCCTCGGCTATTGAGGCGGTTTTCAAACTTGGCACTGACGTGTGGGGCCTATCGAGGCTCGCGGGTCGCGACGCGATACTTTATGCTACGTTAGCGGTAGTGGTCCTCTACGCTGCGCTGAAATCATTACTGGACAGGCCCTTCGGCGTGATGCTCTGGCTCTTCGACGTCTTAGGCATACTCGCGGACGTGCTCTCGTTCGTCAGGATTGCCGGGATAGCCCTCGGGAGCGCCGTGATGGCCGAGCTCATAAACGGCTTAGTGCTCGGCTCCTTCTCCACGCTCAGCTCCGTAAGCTTCGCGGTGGGCCTTCTAGGAGGCGCGGCGGTAGCACTGTTGCTTCACGTAGTGAACTTAGGGCTCTCGGCGCTGGGCCCCTTCGTCCACTCGCTGAGGCTGATAATGTACGAGCTCTCCTCGAAGTTCTACGAGGGCTCGGGCAGGAGAATATCGCCTGCGCTTGCACAACTGTTGAGGGTGAAAATAGGGTCCACCGCCTAGAAAGGCGCAAGGGATGCGCCCGCGTAGGTGCGGCGAAAACTTTTTATATATTCCGAGTCTCAACAACGGTGTCTTCGAGCATGTCTGACGTGGGCACCCTCATAGCTACTTTAGGGCCTGGACTGGCAGAGGGGCTTGCAGCCGTAGGCACAACCTTGGGCATATGTAGGGCGACGGCTTCCGGCATCCCGACTCTTGCCGAGGAGCCGGGCATGAGGAGCAAGGTCTTCACTCTAGCGTTCCTGCCGATGACCCAGACGCTCGTCTACGGGTTCACCTACATGTTTATCTCCTACCTCCTAGTGCTACCCCAAGTTCTGAGCAGGCATAACAACGTAGTTCCACCGCATATAGCTGGAGCCCTGTTCGGCATAAGCCTCTTCGTCGGCTTGGCAGAGCTCGTCTCGGCGGATAGGCAAGGCGCCGTATGCGGTCAGGCGGCAGCGCAGCTCATCAAGACGCGTGGCGGTATCTTCGGGAGCGGCATGATACTGGCAATATACGAGGAGCTGTTCGGCGTCCTCGGCATGGTGTTCGGCATAGTGATATCCCTGATGGTCGCCGCTTGGACCTAATGGTCACTGCCTCGTAAGCTGGCAGGTGTCCTCATTGAGCTTAGAGGAACTGAGGAAGGCCGTCCTTGAGAGAGCGAGGCTGGAGGCGGAGGAGATAGTTAAGGAGGCGGAGAAGAAGGCGATGAGCATAGTTAAGGAAGCTGAGGAGAGGAAGCTGGTGCTCGTCGAGGAGGAGCGCAGAAGGGCTCTCAGCGAGCTGGGGCTGGAGGCCAAGCTGGCCGAGGCTAGGAGGAAGGCTAGGCTTATTGTGGCGAAGACAAAGCACGAGATCGTGGAGGAGCTCAGGAGAAGGGCGAGGGAGCTGCTCAATAACATGGGCGCGGATGCGAGGAGGAGATCCCTGAGAGAGTTGTTGCTCGAGTCTCTCGACGAGCTGAGAGCGTGCGGCTTCAACCTGGAGGGCGTTGCGGTGCGCGTATCCCCAAAGGACAGGAGCATGGTCGAGGACTTACTCAGGGAGGCAGGGGTGAGCACCGTCGTCGTGGAGGACCAGGGGATTAGCGGCGGGATCATCGTCTCAACGGTGGGCGGCGAGGTCTCCGTTGACAACACGTACGAAACTAGGCTCGAGAGGGCCTTACGCGACATAGTGTCAGAGCTCTTCGAGGGTGGATCGCCTTGACCGAAGTCGATTCGGCTAAAGCCGTCCTCTACATAGAGCTCTCAAAACCTCCCCTAATACCGGAACTCGCGAAGCTTGCCATGGAGAGAGCGCCGACCAGACCCCCAGTGCCCGAGGGGCACGAGGTTCTGCGGGCGAGGCTTTCCACCGTTAGGAGCTTAGAGGAGCTGGATAGAGTTTTACTAGAGTTAACCTCGTCGGAGCTTGAATACGTTGCGCGATACTTGCCCGAAGAGTACACCGAGTACCTCAGAGTCCTCATGGAGGCCGGCGAGCTGGAGCTCGTCTACTCAAAGCTCGCTTCGGGAGCCCCCGAGAAGGCGCCTCTGCAGCGTGCAAAGTTGGCGGACTATGATGCCTGTAGAGGCGTTGCGCGTTTCAGCTGCGTAGTCTCGAGGCATTTGTCGAGGCTCAGGACCGCGTGTGAGAAAGCTTGCAAAGACTGCGACGAGGCCCTAGCGTTAGCAGCACTGCTGGACACGTTCCTCTACGTGAGGTACCTCGATAACCTAAAGGCCCTGAGGCTTGGAGGAGACGAGTCGGTGAGGGGGGTCGTGACCAATGCACTCATCTTTCTTACAGGTCCCGGCGCGGTGTACTTCGAGTCAGGTGTTGTGAAGCTACTCGAGGCGGGTAAGCGTGAAGAGAACGCTATGGTGGCGTGGTGCAACTCGGCGTTGACCCTTTACGAAGCAGCCAAGAACGCCCTGTACTACGCGGACTCGCTAATAGACCTTGTCACGCTGTTCGGCATCGACAGGTTGCTGAGGCACGTGCTGCTGAGACTGCTGGTTTCGAGGTGGTTGAGGCCGTGGTGAGGGAGCCCAGGAGAATCATCGTCGTAGCCAGTAGGGAAAACGCCAGCTTCTACAAGTTGCTCGGGCTGGGCGAGGTCCGCGTGGTCGGCAACCCCAGCGAAGCCCTCAAAGAGCTTGAAGGGCTTAAGTTTAACAGGGACGTGGGCATAATCTTAGTCGAGGAGTCTATCATGCAGGCCCTAAAGGTGGATCACATGAGCTTCAACGAGAAGGGGCTGGCCCCGCTGGTAACGGTCATTCCGAACGTGAGGGATTACCTGACACGTGACCCCAACATGTATTACAGGAAGTTTGTTTTAAAAGTGACTGGATACGAGGTGAGCACCTAGCATGGCTTCAAGGGTGGGGAGGATCTACAGGATCGCAGGGCCGCTCATAGTCGCCGAGGGCATAGAGTCCCCGAAGATGTACGAAGTCGTGTATGTCGGCGAAGAGGGGCTAATCGGAGAAGTTATAGCCATAAGGGGCGAGAAGGTGTACGTGCAGGTCTACGAGGAGACCACGGGGCTGACGGTTGGTGAGAAGGTTGAGGCAACAGGCAAGCCGCTCTCGGCAGAGCTGGGCCCGGGTCTCATAGGCTCGATATACGACGGGTTGCAGAGACCTGAGCTGGAGATCGGGAGGCTCATGGGCGACATCTTCATCGAGAGGGGCGTCAAGGTCAGCGCCCTCGACAGGAAGAAGATGTGGGTCTTCGAGAGAAGCAGGGAGCTCGGGGTCGGCGAGAGGGTGGAGGGGGGCGACGTCCTGGGCTTCGTGCAGGAGACGCCATTGGTCGAGCACAAGGTAATGGTGCCACCCGGCGTCAAAGGCACGCTCGAGTGGATCGCTGACAGCGGCGACTACAGCGTAGAGGACACAGTAGCCGTGGTCTCGAGCAGCGGCGCGAGGCACGAGGTCAAGCTTTACCAAGTCTGGCCCATCAGAGTGCCGAGGCCCTACAAGGAGAAGCTACCACCCAGCATGCCTCTCATCACCGGCAAGCGAGCGATCGACCTATTGTTCCCCATAGCCAGCGGCAAGGCGGCTGTGCCCGGCGGCTTCGGCACCGGCAAGACCGTGCTGCTACAGTCTCTGACGAAGTGGAGCCACGCCGATATAGCAATATTCGTCGGTTGCGGCGAGCGGGGCAACGAGATGTCTGATGCCCTGAAGAGCTTTAGGGAACTCTTCGACGTGAGGCGCGGCAGGCCCATGATGGAGAGATCTGTCTTCATAGCCAACACCAGCAACATGCCCGTGGCGGCTAGGGAGACCAGCGTCTTGCTCGGCGTGACCATAGCGGAGTACTTCAGGGACATGGGCTACGAAGTCTTATTAGTGGCGGACTCCACGAGCAGGTGGGCTGAGGCCATGAGGGAGATCAGCGGTAGGATGGAGGAGATGCCAGGCGAGGAGGGGTTCCCCGCCTACCTGGCCAGCAGGCTGGCGGACTTCTACGAGAGGGCTGGCAGGGTCTTGGCCTTAGGGAGACCGGAGAGGGCTGGCAGCGTGACGATCTTCGGGGCAATCTCGCCCCCCGGCGGGGACTTCAGCGAGCCTGTCGTGAGGAACACGCTGAGGTACGTGCAAGCGCTATACGCACTCGACTACGACTTGGCCACAAAGAGGCACTTTCCCGCAATAAACTGGCTCACGAGTTACAGCCTCTACGTGGACTTTGTGAAGGGCTACTTGGATGAGATCTCCGGCGGCAGGTGGTCCGAGTACAGGAACCTCTTCCTGAGGATCCTGCAGCGAGAAGCTGAGCTGCTGGACATAGTCAGGCTTGTGGGTCCGGAGGCTTTGCCTGAGGAGGACAAATTGCTGCTAGAGGTCGCGAGGATGATTAGGGAGGCCTTCCTCCAGCAATTCGAGTACGATCCCAACGACGCTTACTCTCCGCTCGAGAAGGGGCTTCTGATAATGAATGCCATCGTCGATTTTTATAACGCCAGCCTCAAGCTAGTGAGGGGTGGCGTCCCCGTCTTCAAGATCAGGGAGCTGAAGTCCCCCTACATGATCTACAGGCTCAAGCTCTACCCACTGGACGAGGCCAAGAGGCTCTATGAGGAGTTTGCAGAGTCGTTTAAGAGGGAGGTTGAGGGCTTGGCGGGTGGTAGCAGTGAAGGCTAAGCTCTACACTAGGGTCACCAGGCAGATCTTCGGTGCTAGGGGCTCACTGGTTTTCGTGAAGACTGTGCCCGGCGTAAGCTACGGCGAGCTAGTGGAGCTGGACGTTGACGGCGACGTCAGGCTTGGGCAGGTTGTAGACGTCTCGCGCGACGTAACAGTGGTGCAGGTATTCGGGTCGTCCCTAGGCATCACGCCGGGGAGGACAGCAGTGAGACTGCGGGGCGAGAGGCTTAGACTACCTGTGTCGGTCGACATGCTGGGGAGGATCTTCAACGGACTCGCGCAACCGATTGACGGCGGTCCTCCGGTGGTGCCGGAGGACTACGCTGACGTACACGGTGTGCCGCTCAACCCCGCGCTTCGAGAGCCGCCCTCGGAGTTCATCGAGACGGGAGTCTCCGTCATAGACGGGATGCTCACGCTGGTCCGGGGACAGAAGCTCCCGATATTCTCCGGCAGCGGGCTGCCGCATAACAAGATCGCCATGCAGATAGTGAGGCAGGCCAGGGTCAAGGGCAAGGAGGAGGGCTTCGCCGTCGTCTTCGGCGCTGTCGGCGTAACGTTCGAGGAGGCTATGTACTTCCTCGACGAGCTGAGGAAGATGGGCGCAATAGACAGAACGGCAGCGTTCATAGCCTCGGCGTCGGCGCCCACAGTTGAGAAGCTCGCCTTGCCGAGAACTGCTCTGACCGCGGCAGAGCACCTGGCGTGGAAGCACGACATGCACGTCCTCGCAATCCTCACGGACATGACGAACTACTGCGAGGGGCTTAAGGAGGTGTCGGCTGCGAGGGAGGAGGTACCCGGCAGGAGGGGATACCCGGGCTACATGTACACCGACCTCGCGACTATGTACGAGCGGGCTGGCAGGGTCCAGGGGAGGAGGGGCAGCGTCACGATAATGCCGATACTCACGATGCCTGACGACGACATAACGCACCCAATACCTGACCTCACGGGGTACATAACGGAGGGGCAGATAGTCCTCTCACGGGATCTGTGGCGCAAGGGGATATACCCGCCGGTTGACGTCTTCCTCTCGCTCTCGAGAATGATGAAGGAGGGCATAGGTCCGGGCAAGACGAGGGAGGACCACGCGCCGGTCTTCGGCCAGTTGACGAGGGCTTACGCCGAGGGCCAAAGGCTGAGAGAGATCATAGCCATAGTCGGGACGGAGTCCTTGACGGAGAGGGACAGGAAGTACCTGAGCTTCGCGGACCTCTTCGAGGCTAAGTTCATAAACCAGGGCGAGTATGAGAGGAGGACCATCGAGGAAACCTTAGACCTCGCCTGGGACCTCCTGAGCATACTGCCAGAGGAGGAGCTAGCGGTCAGAGAGGAGCTCATCAGGAAATACCACCCCAAGTACAGGTCCCGGAAATGAGCACAGAAGTAATTAAGATCGCGAGGCCGACAAGGTTAGAGCTGCTGAGGCTCAGGAGGAGGCTCGCGCTGGCCAGGCGCTTCCACGGCCTGCTAAGGGACAGAGAGATCTTCTTGCTGGGAGCCTTTAGGGAAACGTTGAAGTCCGCCGTCGAGGCGAGGAGGGAGCTCAACGAGCTCCTGTTGAGGGCATACGCAAGCTACTACGCGGCACTGTACATGCATGGGCCGAGCGCGCTTGAGGCTTACGCGTCCACGGTGCCCTCGACGGCTAAGCTACAGGCGGGCTACAAGAACATCATGGGGGTGTGGAGCTACTCCTACAGCTTCGACGGCGTACCAGAGCCACAACCGCACCTGCCGCTCGAGCTCTCGGAGCTTCAGCTGGTCAGGAGGGAACTACTCGACCTCGTAGCGAGGGTCTCTGAGCACGAGAAGGCACTGATAAACATCGGGGCGGAGGTCAGGAGGCTTAGGAGGATCGTGAATACGCTGGAGAAGGTCTACATCCCGAGGCTCGAGAGGACAATAAGGTACCTGGCGATGAAGTTCGACGAGATGAGGCGCGAAGAGACCATCAGAACCATCAAGATCAAGAAGAGGCTGGTAGGCGAGGGTCCCTGAACCTCTAGGCGCCTGCAGCGTGCTCTAGGCGTGCGGCGCACGCCTAGAGTGGAGGAAAGCAATCAAGGAGCTAGCACGAAAGAGAAACGCGCAACCCAGAGGACGAGAAGGCTACTCGAGCTCGCGGAAAACCACTCCTAAAACTTGAACGCGCGCCTTACTGGGAGCTTGGTAGACTCCTTGACATTTTCCAAAACGACAGATGTGTATGTTTTTTCGACCCCCTCAATGTTACGTAGCTTGTTGACGACGAGTTCTCCAAGCTCATCTACACTGCTGACCCTGACCTTAGCCAGTATGTCCCATTCCCCAGTAATTATGTGTACCTCTAGGACCTCTGGTATTTTCGCTATTTCGCTCGCAACCTTCCTCTGGTCTAACCCTCTTTCCCGTGAGAACGAGATGAAGACGTAAGCTAGGGTGCTGAAGCCAAGTTTCTTGGGGTCTAGGATGGCTCGATACGCTTTGATGAAGCCTTCCTTCTCCAGGCGCTTGAGCCTGGTGTGTGTGGTGGTTATTGGTGACCCGATTTTCCGGCTGAGCTCCTTGACTGTTAGCCTGGCGTTCTCCTGCAGTATTTCGAGCAGAGCCACGTCCTTATCGTCAAGCATGTAGCCACACAACCTGCTTCTGAAAAATATGCTTTTCTATTTCTAATTTTTCGAAAAATCTTCTCCCTCTTCTTCGAGTTCCTTGTAAAAAATCCTCGCAATGCGCTCCGAGATTCCTCTACGAGTAGTGGTCTGCGAGGCCTTTCGAATATTGTTTTTTGCTTCCCTGATCGCCAGAACGCTCGCCTTGACTATTGCCTCCCTCTCTATTTCTCTCAGGATTTTTCTCACGACTCGAACGGCATTACGTATCGTCATTGCCCCAGGTAATGGGATCGCGAAGGAAACATACAGCATATCGTCATCGTCCTCGAAGCCTACGAATGAGAGAAAGCCCCTATCCAGCAGTTCCTCAAGTATTGAAGATAGAGCATCCTTCAGCGCCTCTAGGCCTATGTACGACTTCCAGTCAGCAGCCCACTCCTCGACATCCACTAAGGCAATTTCCTTGCCAAATTTCACTTCATAGGTGAAAAGGTTGCCGAACCTTAGCATGTAGAGGACGTTTTTATCGACGTACGCAACGGGCTCTATAAGCACTTCTTCCGGGATTTGGCTCAGTTTAACATTCCTTAAACTAGCTACAGGGACGGGGACGAAGTCCCCCACTCCTTCAAACAATTCGCCGTTAATGTCGACGTAGAGAATTTCCCCGTCCTCGGATAAGAAAGCCTTCACTTTGCCGGATGCTATGAGCTTTGCTGGATGCCCATGTTTCTGGTCCATTCTAACACCGGTTCCGCAAGAAGATACGCTACGCAGTATTAAAGCATAGTGTTGCAGCTACAATAATGGAACATAGGTGTAGCTTGTTTAACCTTAGAACTAGGTTCAGAAGATTTTTAAGTGTCAAAAGAAGACTATATGGGTTCGCGGCATGTCTTGGCTAGGGGTGATTGGCATGCTGTTAATTGTGAGTGCATGGGTTATAAGCCTCGACACTGTGCCGAGCCTGCGGTTAAGTCTGCTTTACGGTCTTGGAAGCCTGTTCCTGACGCTCCACTCTTACGTGATTAGCGACGCAGTATTCCTTGTTCTTAATGTCCTCTCTTCACTGATCTCCATGTTTAATGTCTACAGGGCATTGAAGAGGAAGAGATTAGCGGGTAGGAGGTGAGAGAGTATTCCAGCGGTATTTTTTGACATGGGAAGCACGCTGGTGTTCGACAGGGGCTTCGCCGGCCACCTCGCTAGGAATATTTGCGAGGCACTGGAGCAAGCTACCGGCAGGAAGTTTACTAGCCAAGAAGTATTGAGTGCATGGAATAAGACAAGTGTGCACGGTGATGATGTGGAGACGTGGGATCTTGTCAGGTCGATGTTCCTGCTGAGATTCTTGGGAATTACGCCCAGACCTGAGCTTGTAGACTTGACATATAGAGCTGTTTTGAGAAGCTATGTTGAAGGCTTCGAGCTGGACAGCAACGCGAGAGATGCTTTAAGGAAGGTTAAGGAGCTGGGATTTACTGTCGGAGTAATTACGAACGTGGGAAGCTACGAAATTGTTAGAACTAGGCTAGCTGAAGCAGGCCTAGTCGAGTACGTAGACGTCCTCATCGCATCGCAGGCTGTCGTGTGGAGAAAGCCTCACAGGAAGATATTCGAGTGGGCTTGCTTCCTGGCAGGTGTAGAGCCGCATCAGGCAGTGCACGTGGGTGACGACCCAAGAGCAGACATTGAGGGAGCGAAGAGCGCTGGTCTGAGAGCCATTCAGGTGTTGAGAGACGCCTCTAGCAAGAGTCCTGCTGCAGACGCCTGGGTCCATTCTGTTGGAGAGGTTCCAAGAGTTCTCGAAGAGTGGGTTTCAAAGGGATACCTTCGCTGAGTAGGATCGACACTAGCCCCTTGAGAATGTCGCCTCTCTTCTCCCCAAAGACTGCTATTAGAAGATTCCCCCTGTTCCCGCTGGGGGAGACCTTGGAGCAGAGACGTGGCGCATAGAGACACAGGTCCTCGTTCCCAGGCGGCAAAATGTAAGAGTTGCCTTTGAATATCGCTATCACTGCCCCTTCAGCTCCCTCCTTTACAGCCTCATCTCTGAGTCTAACCACGTTTCTTGGGGGTAAATCTGCGTCGAGTAGCATGTAAGCAGCGAGATTTGCTCCAAGCTCTCCCCCATCTACATACCCAATTTTCTCAACCTTCATTTCCCGTAGGAGGTTCTCTAGAAAACTCAACCCTGAGTCAGACAGCCTCGAGCCAGCTCTCACCTGAACTAATAGCCCCCTTTCCCTCAACTTTCTCAGGAGGGATTTCACCTTCCCCTCGCCAAGCCCGAATTCCTCCGCTAAAGTCTGCCTCCCAACGTAGCCCTTACACAGGTAAAGAAAGAGGAGAACAGAGATTTCCAGCTTAAAACTTCCAGTGCTCATAGCGCCATACGATTATGTCTCCGTCGGCAAGGGTATATTTGTCTGCCGCCACGGGACCCATCTCTAGAACCTTCTTCTCGAAGTTGTACCTGTACCAGAGCCAAGAGTATCCCTCATTCTTGGAGACCAGGCTCTCAGAGACCCCGTTTACACTCACAACGTAAGCCCCCATAGGCGAGAGTTTGTACTCCACCTTAGCAACAGCGGTTAAAGCTGTTAAAGCGCTGGAACCTGCAGGCAGCGGCGTAGAATTAAACCAAACCAAGCTTCCGTTCCCGTAGTCAATAGCGATGTTCACGAGGACCGTTCTTGCCTTGTAAGATCTAAGCATGGATGATAGCCTCTCGTTTTCCAGGTAAAGGTAGGATGCTATACTGCTTGAAACTAGAGCCCACACGAGCAGAGTGATGAGAACAACGGTTACTACTCTGCCTTGTTTACTCGCATGTTTTAGCTCATTTTGAGCCATGTCATTTTGGATAAATATCCAGTATTTATATTTTTCTCGCATGATCTCAGAGGAGCGTGCGCTACCTTGTCAACCATAATGCTTGAGGATAGTTCACGAGGAAGTAAGAGGGAATGAAAATAAGGTAGCTAGTGTAAAAACAAAAAGGTCCTTCTGTATGGCGCCAACTCTCTCCTTAGCGCGCGAGCAGCGGAGAGGCGCTGCTGTACAAGGGCAAAGTGCTGAAGAGCGACTACTACTTCGAGAGGAGGATTGCGGCAATTGACAAGGCACTGTCTGACGCCGGGATGGAGGGGGCGAGGAGGTCCGCGCTGCAAGAGGAGAGGAGGAGGCTGTTCGAGAAGTGGAGGAGGCGAAGGGACCAAGCCCTCGCCAATACAGCTTCGCACTTGAAGCGCTTCGCATGCGAGCGTAATGTCGGCATCGTCTTCGTAGGCTACCTGTGGTACATCTCTCAGGAGAAGCCTGGGAAGGGAAACACGAACATGTGGAGCCAGCGCAGGCTGATGCTGAGATTAGCCACAACCCTCGAGAACGCTGGCATCGTAGCGTTTGCCGTTAGCGAGGACGGGACATCGAGGGAATGCGCCTACCACAAGGCGGAGGTTCAGAGGAAGCCTCGTGGGCTCGTCCACTGCCCCACAGGCACACAATGCACGCGGACGTGAACGGGGGCTTGGGCATCATGCTGCGCGGGCTTGAAGCGCTTGGCATCAAGGCGAAGCTGCCGAGGCAAATCAGGGTGCTCAGCTTCCTAGCAACACCCTCCGGAGTAAAACCCATAAAACTATAACCCTGCGATAAGGCGGGGTAACGGGTGGCGCGCGCTCGCGCGTACCTGCGCTCAGCTATCATTACGTGAACATCTCTTTGGGGGCAGGCGCAGGTGACTTGTAAAGGCTGGAGCCAAGCAGGGAAGAGCACGCGCACCTAGGAAGTAGGCTGCCAGGGAGCCCTGCAAGCGTGCTCCTTAACTAGGGGAGGAGTAAAGATGAGTGGGTATGCGTTTTAAAGCCTCTACTAGAAACGTTGTGAGGAATGCTGTTGAGAGCTCAGTTACTGGGCCAACACCTAGCAGGTAGCCTCCCATCACCGGTAGGAATAGCCCAACTATTCCAAAGATGAGTGCCCTGGCTGGCTCGAGCCCGAGAATGATGTAGAGAAGCGCCGAGGTCACGATGTCGAACAGTAGGCAGAGAAGGAATGTTGTCGCAAAGACGATAATCCTTTGCCTGGAAGAACTTGGTAAAACTCCGAGGAGGTAGGAAAGCGCGCCTGCAACTATGGAATTCACCACGGTCCAGGGACCAGGGTATATGAGTAGATCGGAGAGAAGATAGCCCAGGAATCCGACTGCAAACCCGATTTCCCCGCCGAAGATAAGCGAGGCTGTAAAGGCTAGGGAGAGAGGTAGATTTATGAACTGTACCGCTGTCACCAGGTTTTTAGCCACCCTAAAAGCCGTTACCATGGATGCAAAGACAGCGATTATTGCAACCTTTCTTGTATCCACGAGGCTTTTGGACAAAAATCCAATATAAAAACTTTGGGATAAGAGACAAGAGCTTTCCAGATAAGCAAATGGCGATAAATATCACGAGGGCTAAGATCCCCAGGATGATTACTATTTCAGCTTTCTCTCTAACTTCTAATTCAATGCCAGCTGGTGCTGCTCCCACGTATTTTTCAGCGATAGAAGTCAAGGTGACTAGCATCACTAAGGAAAGCATGAAAAATATGATCATCAACCAGGAAAATGCTAGCTTCTCCATGCTCAGCCCTGGAGCCAGGAGATTATTTGAGAGATCTGCTGTTCCGTGATGCATGTCTGTACATCTAGGCATCCTTCAACAATGAGACACTTCTGGGTTTTGGTGTTCCAAAAGATTAGTGTTGGCGTCCCGGTGAAGCCTTGCTGCGTTAGGTTGTATGAAAATGCTTGAGCGTCTGCCTGGTACTTATTTAGCTCAAGTGTACACGCATCGATGATGCTCTTTGGAACATACTTCATGAGTGTCTTGTTAGCATCCGAGAGTGTAGTTGTAGTTCCGGTTACGAGCATGCTGTATAGTTCCCGAGAGACGTTGAAGTAAACATCGCCTTCCTTGGTGTGATTATAGACGCACTTGGTCAAAGCATGCATTGAGAGAACTTCTGGGTGGACAATCAAGTCAACGAAGACTATTTGAAGCTTGCCCGTCTTTGCGTAGGAGTAGAGCATGTCGCCAGCAGCGTTGATGAGTCTTGCGCACCACGGGCAGTGGTAGTCCTCAAGGATGTACATTACGTTGTCCGACTCTCCTAATACCACGCCTTTTCTTAGCAGTTCTGGTTGTGGTGGTATTCTTGTCTCGTAAGCTTGAAACCACCCCAGTGTCTCCAAGTACCGGAGAATTCTTTCTGTAATGTCTTCCCTAAAGGCGTAAAAATTACCTCCTAGAGGGGTCACCACGTCGGTGTATCCTTCCGAGAGATTATAGCTTGATTTAAAGATTATAGTAGGTAAACGTGTAAATGTGTGATTGATGCTCAGGGAATCGATTGAGGCTTGCTGAACCATAGTGATGTTGGCAACTAAATTTAATGAAAGCAGGTCTGCAAGGTATTTTATAGATGATTCATCAGCCTTTATTTCTGAAAATGGAGCACCCCCCTTCACGACGTATAGCTCTGCCGTATATGTAAAAGCCGGTTTAATGCCTATCTGGGATGCCATATAAGCCGAGATGCCCGGGTTCAGGACTTTGTAGCCATCCACTTCTCCAACTGTAAACATGGACAGCGCGGAAATGTTTCCCCTGTATAAGAGGGCCGGGTAGACCCTTAACTTCCTAGATAGGCTACTCGCTGGAATCGTGCATACTGGGACATTGATTATGTTTAACCCGTACTGCTGCAAGATCACCTTGAAATTTGAGGTTATCTCGTCAGCTACGCTCTTCTGTTGATCATCTAGGTACACGTAGATGAGGGCTGTTGAGGGGCAGAATTCAACTTGTGCACCTGGTGGCCTGTGGATTAATAGATAACCCAGGATTATGCCTAGAACTAGTGTTGCAACGGTTAAACCGTAAATCAGCTTCCTGTTCATTAACGTCGCTCATACAAGGCTACGCTCAGAAATAAATCTGTCTATCAGTTTCTCCCCGGGCGCCACTCATCTCCTAAAGATAAAAATATTTAAGCCTGGTTTTAGAGAGTGCTTTTACATGAGTAAAATCAGGGTTTCGGAGCGGATCAGGAAGCTTGACTACCCAATAAGGAAGTATAACGCTCTGGCTAGAAGCCTTGAGGAGAGGGGGGAGAAGGTGATTTACCTCAATATTGGCGATCCTCTGAGGTACGATTTTCAACCACCTTGCGAGCTGGTGGATGAGGCTTGCAGGGCTCTTAGGGAGGGGCATCACTACTACTCCTCTTCGGAGGGAGTAAAGGAGCTGAGAGAGGCAATCGCATACAAGGAGAAGACCTGGAACTATGTCGACTTGGACCCGGGAAACATCCTCGTTACGAGCGGGGTGTCTGAGGGCATCAATGCATTGTATGCTTCTCTCATCAATGAAGGTGACGAAGTCCTGATCCCTGACCCCAGCTACCCCCTCTACATAAACTTCGCAGACTTCTACGGCGCGAAGAAGGTTTTCTACAGGACAGTGGAGGAGGAGGGCTGGACGCCGGATGTCGAGGACATGAGGAGGAAAATAACGAGTAAGACGAAGTTTATCGTTGTGAATAATCCACATAATCCTACTGGAGCAGTGTATTCACCCAAGGTTTTGCGCGAGATACTGGATTTGGCCGCGGAACACAACCTGCCAGTAGTCTCGGACGAGATATACGATGGGTTGGTTTATGGGTCAGTGTTCCGCAGTACTGCTTCCCTTGCTAAGAGCGATGACGTAGTGATAGGGATGAACGGCTTCTCTAAGACCTGCCTGGCTACCGGCTGGAGGCTCGGCTACATCTACTTTAAGGGACCCGAGGAGGAGATTTCGAGGATTCGGGATGCGTTACTCGGTTTCCTCATGACAAGACTTTCCGCCGTGACGCCGCTGCAGGTGGCCATCGCTAGGGCGGTTTACAGGGTGGGAGACCACCTGAGGGAATTGGTGAGAAAGCTCGATGAGAGGCGTAGGTACTGTGTTAAGCGTCTACGAGAAATACCCGGCTTCAGTCTGCCTGTAGAGCCTAGAGGTGCTTTCTACGCTTTTCCACGCGTAAACGTGGGCATGAGCGATGAGGAGTTTGCCAGGAGGCTGCTTCTTGAGGAGAAGGTGTTCCTGGTGTATGGTTCTGGCTTCGGACCTCTCGGGGCGAATCATGTCCGGCTGGTGTTTCTCCCTCCAATAGATGTTTTGGAGGAGGCATTTACCAGGATAGAGAAATTCGTGAGGAAGATTTCTGGCTAGGGCGCTGTGGGGATCCCCCTTTTTCTGGCTATTTCCTTCAGTTCGTCGTCGTAGGTCGCCAACGTGGCGCCCATTCTCTGCGCTAAGACGAGGATTATGTAGTCATTTATCATGGTTGGGTCAGCCCCGTCCTCCTTCATCATCTCAAGTGCCCCCATGAACACCTCACTATTCTCGCTGATGTAGATAAAGCGGGCATCGCTAAAGTATTCTTCCAGTTTTTCCCGCACGCTTTCAACGTCTATGCGGAACTTGGTGAGTAAAAGCCACAAGTACTCATGGATGGTTATCGAGGCAATGTAGACCCTGTCAGCGTCATCCAGCAGCTGAGCGGCTTCAGCGTGCTTCTCGCTATCCTCAAAAGTGTCGTGCAGCAAAATGTCCGTATCCACGACGAGTCTAGTCAAGTCTCCCATCTCGCCACCACCAGTTCATCCAGCGCCTCCTTGATCAGTCTCTCCATTTCCTGGGTTTTTATCTGCCTTCCCAAGCGTAGGGGGGACCTCTTCGTTCTAAACCTAAGCGTTAGCACAGAGCCCTCCCGCGAAATACTTGCGTAGGCTGGAAGAGCTATGCCCAAATCCCTTAAAAGGACGGATGGCAGCTTCATGTTCCCCTCCTCGTCTACTCGGACTATGTACTTCTTTTTTCCAGGCATATTCGTGACTAGCCGCGCGCGCTATTAAAAATCTTTTTCCGTATAATGCTTGCCTTTGTCTAGCAAGTCGTGAAGTTTCTGGGACAAAACTGTTTTGTAGCGCAGCGCGCGCGAACCCCATGACCCCGGAGCGCCCCAACAGCAACACTTAGGGCTGCAGCAAGGCCGCCACCAACAAGGTGGAGATAGGGGTGCGCGCTGATCAGCCAAAAACAAATATATCGTTTATATACACTCCTGCTAGTGAAGTGGTGGTAAGGTATCGAGGCAAGAAGGCAGGTGATCGATGGCGTAACATTCGTAGTGCTGGAGGATTTCAGCAAAATACCACTTGCATTGAAGTCCATGCCCCAGGGGGGCAGGTGGGATATATTGGCTATCGATGAGTTTATGACAGCTGAAGTGGTTTACACGGGAAGCGAGCTCTACTTGGCGATGTATGCCGAGATTGCTGGATCCCTACCAAAGGACTTAACCATCCCCGACCCAGACATAAGTGTCGAGGAGAAAAACGACGTTATTTACCTTCGAGCGTGGGTCAAGTACCCCTTCCAGGGGATCGTAATCTATAAAGCCATGATCCAGAAAATAAATGTCTTCAGGAGGCTTCTGGGAGAACTCATCCAAAGAGCCCAGGCATAGCTGAGCCGCGCGCCACCGCAGGGTGGGAATATGAGTGCGGAGAAGGGTAAGGGCAATTGGAGGAGTGGGTTCAGGGTCTTCAAACTACACGTGAGGGGCGAGAACCTAGAGAAGCTCAGGCGGCTGTTCAGGGACTTCGTTGATGGCTGTGCTAGGACCAGGACCGCGCTGTACGCATAACATACACATTACTCTTTTGTCAAGCCTTCAGCAATCGATCCCCCTTCTCTCTAGCTCTTCAACAACCTTGATTGCGATACGTGCTACCTCCTTATATTTCTTGTTGGTTATAATGTCCCGAAGAATGCGGGAGTCAACATCACCGTATTCGTGGACAACCACATTTCGGAAACCTATATTTGGCAATAGAGATCAAAATCTTTATCGCTAATTATGTTCTTAGCCCTTAACTTATGTCCAGCGCGCGCGGGTCCGAGGAGGCCTAGGACTTTTCTCGACCTGCTGGGTGGCTCCTCGTGAGTGAGCGCGCGCCCTCTCGGGATAGGTGAAATGAAACTTTCAGCCTATTTTCTCAGCTTCTCTCTTAAGGGTAAGATAAAACTTTCTTATTTGCATGCTAAAGATTATTTGGGTTGATGGAATGCCTATGCAGGGGGGTATGTTCTATGCGGAAAACGGTTGAAGAGGCAGGTTAATGCTAGGTAAAAGGTGTTCCGTGTTCTTCAGGCTTCGGGAGGCATGGATATGGCATAAATAGGTGTGCTCGTGTTGCTAATGGGTCTGTATGCCTAGAGTAGCCTATGAGAGGGATGTGAAGTTGGAGGAGCTGGTGAAGAAAATTGTTGCTTGTCTTGGTCTTAAGTGGATTGATCCGGGCAGGGTTTACGTCGTTAGGAGTAAGGGGTCCTCTTCTAGCGCTTTTGCGAGGATCTATGGTCTTCCAAGAGTTTTTCAAGTTTCTCTAGGGGTAGATGCCTGCTACGTAATAGAGCTTATCTCTGAGAGGTTTGACTATCTTCCCATCGAAGATAAACTAAAGATCTTACTGCATGAGCTGATGCATATTCCCAGAACTTTTTCGGGAGGCTTAAGGCCGCATAAGCACTTTGCATCTGCTAAGACCATCGAAAAACTTTACGGGAAGCTTCTAGAACTAGGAAAGGACTATGGCTGCTGAGGCAGGCTTTACGATCAGCATGCATGCAGCAAGAAGCTCATGCAAAGCCACGGGGCTCCTTGGGTGCCGCGGCTTAAGAGCTGTTCTGCAAGCAAACCGGAGTTAGAGCGGGGGCGCGGCGCCATCTGCCAGCGAGGAAGGCGCGAAGATGGAGACGCGCTCCTGTAGGCCTAGTTGACTTGTTTCCTTTCGCTTTGAAGCGAAGGGTCCATCCACTCGTTGTTCTCCTTATAGTACCTTACCGCCTCCTGGGATAACCATTCAAGGCTCCGGGAGCTCTCTACCAGGAGCTCGCCCACTGGCAACTCGACGTTTGACCTTGAAAGAGCTGTGTAAAAGAATGGGCCTATGTAGCTTGGCGGCTGGCTGAACACAACCCCTGCTTCTTCGTTGTAGAGAGCCTCGTAGAAGGACGGGGCTTCGGTAAGCGTCCTGGCAATCACCTTGCTGTGAGGGCCTTTGAAGAGGTAGACCTTTTCTGGGACAAGGGTTTGAGAGAGCTTGTAGCCTATTGAGTTATAGGACCAAAGCGTGGAGACATGCGTCCTGTAGTGGTAGCTCATCAGCTGTCGGCTTGGAGGTTCGACACCGAATACCTTCCGTATAGAGCCATGTATCTCGCTTAGCTTAGTATATGCATACTTCATCTTGAAGTATACGATTAGCAGGTCTATCCAGTCTACCCACTTTTTGTTCCACTTAACTATGGGACCCATAGATGCAAGAATGACTTCGTCTAGCGGCTCCGGGTTTGGAACTATTATTCCAAGGGCTGCATCGTACCTTGTTAGCCTGCCTGTAGGCGTCCAATGCTTGTACTCGTCACCTACAACGAGGAACTCCGGTTTGCAGCCGAAGTTTTTCAAGTAGCTCGGTATGTGCGACTCCGGCACAAGCCCGAGTACTCCCGTGTAGGACCCTGTTACACCGGGATATATTTGCTTGCCGAGGAGCCTGTAGACCCTCAGCGTGTAGGGGGGATACGTAGGGGAGGGAGGGCCTGAGAACAGCAGGAAAACGTACTTTAATCCGAGCATGCTTAGGTTGGGTACGAAGTGCATAGTTATATTGTTCCTCAAGAGCCTTTTGATCACATCAATAACCGTGCTATAGGGCAGTTTCGCTTGTTCAGATATTCTTGAAACCGTACTCGAATTAGTTGCGTAGTATAGTACCTTCCACTCGTTTATGCTGAGTTTAAAGGATTCACAACTCCTGGCAATATCCATCAACGCCTTGTCCTCGTTACTCAACTACACCCCCTATGTAGCTAAGGAAAAATCATGGATTATATATTTATCTTTCAATTCTGAAAAATCTTCGAGTTTTAGAAAAGAGGGACAGAAGATGTCAGTGCAACAGCGCGCGTTAAGGCAAGGGAACACAGGGCTGATTAAGCCTGCTTGAGACGCTTGCTAAGGTGTGGGCGTTCTCTAAGAAAGCCTTAAAAAGTTGCCGTGATTATTTCCCGAGGTTAGCGATGCCGCGGGAGGTAGAGGCGAAGTTCTTCATTAGTGATCCGAGATTTGTCCGCGTCAAGCTGATGGAGCTAGGCGCCGACTACGTTGACTCAGTTGACCAGGTTGACATATATTTTCAGCATCCATGCAGGGATTTTGCTTGTTCAGACGAGGCACTTAGACTCCGCGAGAATTCCTCGAAAAGTGGCAGGAGCGTGGAGCTAACGTACAAGGGGCCTAGGGGTCGGGGATGGGCTAAGGAGAGAGTTGAAATTAGTTCAAGGCTTGTGGACTCGGGAGAAATGCAGAGCATACTTGAGGTTCTCGGCTTCAAACCCATAGCAAGGTTGGTGAAGCATAGAGAGTTCTACACGTTCAGGGGTGTTGAGGTATCTATAGACTACGTTGAGGGGCTTGGCTACTTTGTTGAGCTGGAGGATAGGGGTGGGGGGATGAAGGCGCTGAGAGAAGTGGCCAGTCTCCTAGGCCTGGGCGAGCCTGTTTCAGAGACGTACCTGGAGCTTTATCTTGAGAGGGTCAAGAGGTTAGAGCCTTAATTGTTTCATAGACAATTGATGCAGCTGCCGCAACGAAAACTACGTTGTAGATCTTGCTTGAAACGTTGCCTTCGAAGTAAGGGGTTAGGAGTCTGAGAACTACCCCGTACAGCCCTATGTAGAGTACAAGAAGCGCGAGCAGCCTCAAGATCCATTTAACTGCGCCTCCAACCTTCTGGGCACCCAACCTTAATCTTAAGGAGAGCTCGCTGGCGAGCGGGCTTGCCAGCTCCTCGGACTTTGCCACGTAAAGTAAAGCAGTGATCGCCACGATGATGTCCCCCAAGTACACGCCGTCGAATATCCGCAGCGGCAGGAAGAGAAAAGTCGAGAAAATCCATAAGAGAAAGAGCAGGATTAGCAGTGCTGAAACAAGCCTAACAGTTACTGCTCTTGATGAAACCACTTCGCCCAGC
Source organism: Thermofilum sp. (assembly GCA_020832965.1). The sequence goes on from JAJHRM010000012.1 coordinate 22,601, forward strand.
ATGGTTTTCGTAAACGATGAGGCTATTAAAAACCTTTTATTTGTGCCCTACATAATAACTCCTGGTCGGCATGAAGGAGTATGATGTTGTAATTGTGGGTGCAGGCATTGCCGGCTTAACTGCCGCTCTCTACGCTGCTCGCCAGAAACTTTCTACGCTGGTTGTTAGTGCTGATCTTGGAGGCCAGCTCCTTTTAACCTCTGAGATACAGAACTTCCCCGGTTTTCTGTCTATAGGTGGGCTGGAGCTTATAAGAAGGGTAGAGGAACAAGCTAGAACGTACGGCGCGGAGATCTTGTTCGACGAGGTTACTGGGATTTTAGAGCGGGACGGCGTGTTTGTTGTAAAAACAGCTTCAGGTAGCGAATTCCAAGCAGAGGCAGTCGTCCTGGCTTTCGGGAAGAGCCCCAAAGAGATGGGTGTTCCTGGGGAAAAGGAGTTTAAAGGGCGGGGGGTTTCCTACTGCGTTATCTGTGATGCCCCGCTTTATCGGGGTAAGAAAGTTGTTTTGGTAGGCTGGGGGTTGCATAACTACGAGAACATTATTCGGCTGAGAGACTATGCAAGCAAAGTCTACTGGGTTTTTCCAGGCGAAAAACCGTTGGAGGAGGAGGAGTTAATCGAAGAGGCGCTTTCCAAGGGAAACATTGAGCTCGTCCCATTCTCGGAGCCCGTGGAGGTTAGAGGCGAGAAAAGGGTCCAGGCACTAGTTGTAAGGAACAAGAAAACAAACGAGCTGAAAACTCTAGAGGTAGACGGGGTATTCGTCGAGATGGGCTACGTGACGAAAACAGACTTTCTTAAGGGCCTAGTTCAGCTTAACGAGAGGGGAGAAATTGTTGTAGATAAGATGTGCAGGACCAGCAAGCCTGGAATCTTCGCTGCAGGCGATGTCTCAGAGATGCCTCACAAGCAGGCTGTGATAGCTGCCGGGATGGGTGCATGCGCCGCGCTGAGTGCCTATGCCTATATCATGGAGAAGAGGGGGAGAAAAATTGGACAAGTAGCCGACTGGAAGCACGTAGAGCTGCCTGGAAGGAAAAAGGAGGGGGCGGGGCTGAGCATAAAGCTCCGCTAGTAGAAGAAGCTATCCCAGTATCTTTTTCTGTAGCTTCCCTTGATGTTTATTTTTGTCCCGCAGACTGGGCACTTGTTATCCCCAGTTAGGTTCCATTTTGTAATGTAGAAACCTTTTCTTTCTATGAGCTTGGTTCCGCAGCTGGGACAGTAGGTGTTTTCCAGAGGGTGTCCCCAGACATTACCAATGTACACGTACTTGAGGCCGGCGTTCTTAGCTATGCTAGCCATCTCCTCCAGGGTTGAAACGTCTGTAGGTGGGTAGTCTATCATTTTGTAGTGTGGATAAAACCTCAAGATGTGGAAGGGTACCTCGTCTCCAAGGTTCTCAATTATCCAGGAAACTAGTTCTCTGATTTTTTCCTCGTCGTCCCCGACGCTCGGCACTATCAAGTTGGTGATTTCTACGTGTATTCCTTTCTTCCTCATCTCTATTAGGGTCTGTTTTATGGGTTCTGGATCCGGGACTCCCATGAACTTCCTGTAGAAAACCGGGTCTCCAGAAGCCTTGAAGTCAACTGTTGCAGCATCTAGGTAGGGGTAAAACTCCTCCAGAGCCTCGGGGGACATGTATCCATTTGTCACAACGGTGTTGAAGAGCCCTTCTTTTTTTGCTAGCCTGCTCACGTCATACATGTATTCATAGAAAATCGTCGGCTCGTTGTATGTATATGAAATGCCGTCGGCTTTCAGACGCTTAGCCTCCCTGACGACTTCCTCTGGAGGATAGTACTCTCCGTAGAGGCCGCTCTCCAATCTGCTCTGGCTTATCTCCCAGTTCTGGCAGAACTGGCAGTAAAAGTTGCAGCCGGGGGTCGAGATTGAGAAGACTGCGCTTCCAGGATTGAAGTGTGACAAGGGCTTCTTTTCTATGGGGTCAAGGTTGGCCGCAGTGAGCAGACCATAGACGTAGGTGTAGAGCTTTCCGTCCACATTTTTCCTCACACCGCAAACGCCGAATCTGCCTGGAGCAATTGTACACCTCCTGTTGCACAGGTTACACTTCACATAGCCGAGTCTGTCGGGCACGGGCGACCAGAACTTTGCCTCCCTTATGTAGGGTTTTCCCAGTGTAGGTTCACTCATCCTGTGTAAAAGAAAGAATGATCCCGCCTTTAAACTTTTGGTTAGAGCACTTCTTCTGCCTTAGCGCGCGCCATCGTGTTACCCCGCCTTTTCGAAGGGTTATGGGTATCGTCTTCGACGGAGTTGCTATGAAGCTCTCCACAGTGATGTGCTCTGGCAACCCTGCCTTTATGCCCAGCGCCTCCAACCCGCGCAGCATGATGTTCAGGGCAGCGTTCACGTCGCTGTGCAATGTGCGCCCATGGGGGCTGGTAACATGCCCCCATGGGCTTCCTCACGACCTCGCATCCGTAGTACGCGCATTCCCTCGAGGTGTTGTCCTCGCTAACGGCGAAGGCGGCGACCCCGTTGTTCTCGAAGGTTCGCGAGCCCTCCGTGCCAGGTCTGCAGCAATGTTTGCGAAAGCCCGGTCTCTGCGGCGCCTTCGCTTGTCGTAGAGCTCCCACAGCACGCTTCTGTCCACCTCCTCCGCCCTCGGGTCGGACAGTGCCTTGTCAATCGTTGAAGAGCGCGCTGGAGCATAGCACTGCTGTAGTCTCTTCGGCGCAAGCCGCTTTTCTCACCCTAACACACCCAGCAGCCTTCCGTAGCCGAGCGCGCGCGCCTCAACCTTTACCCCTGCGACTTCTTCTAGTGCCTTGGCTTTCTCGTAGAGCCTCTCAATGTCCAATTCTCCATGCAGGTATCCGTTTATCTTCACGATAAGTTTTTCGTTTAAGAGTTCTGTTCCAATGTATACTCCCCCGCCCTTGTAGACATTTTTAAAAGCATCTGCAAGCCGAATTGCGGCAACGACGAGTAATGCCCCTTTACCTAGTGCCAGTAGTTCCTTGTCATCCTCGATCCTTGTCTTCCTCCTGTGATGAAGGATGGCCTTAGAAACTATTTCCACGTCAACACTGTTACCTAGCAAGCCTAGTTTTTTCACGTACTCTGCCCCGACGATGTGATGATTCTCCTCTAGTCCTAACACGCGCCCAACGTCATGTAGCAGACCAGCAACGTAAGCGTTGATCTTGTCTTGTACGGTGAAATGGTATTTTTCCTCTAGAGCTTCCAGCAAGTCTAGCGCAACTCCGGCTACGCTTGACGCGTGGTCCAGGTAGCCCCAGTATCCGACTTTCTCAATCTCTCCAAGGAGCCTTGCCAATAAGGGTAACTCCACTATGCTCATTGTGCGGAAGAACCAGCGTAGAGCCAACGCTTGGGAAGGGGGCTCATTGACGTACCCCAGGGACCTGAGCTTCCGCAGCAGTGTACTAAATGAAATGTTATCTCTCAGGGCGAGGACCATGCCAACGGTGCTTCCACTCCTCCCAATTCCACCGTAGCAATGTATCAGGACACCTCTTCCACTCTGCAAAACACCCAGAACCGGAAAGACAACTCTGTAGAGGACTCCCTCGAAAGCCCTATAAGAAAAGTCGGGAATAGGATAGCTAATTTTTTCCACAGAGTCCGGCAACTCATAACTACACTCGTCTTCCGTTAAATCAACAACGAGTCCCAGCCCTCGCCTTGCTAGCTGCCTTAAGGTATCGCTGTCTGGGCATGAGGACCAGTAGAGACCGCCTCTCAGATCCCTCAGCTTAGCCATGCGTACATCCCCCCTCAGTAAATGCATAAGCTTTTTCGTTGGAAGCGGTAAAAATTTGTATGCGTATGTCGCCAGTAAATTGTGCGCGAAGACATTGCTCAAGCATTGTTTGAAAGGGCTAGCTCGCTTGGTGCCAGCTTCGCTGAGGTGAGATTTGAGGACACCACTCGAGAGTTTATTTCGTACGTGAATGGGCGCGTAACATCTCTTAGCAATCAAAAGATGAGGGGCGCTAGCATTAGAGTAATTTACGGGGGTGGGCTCGGGTTCGCATCAACCTATGACCTGAGCATCAACGGCCTCGCGTCCGCCTTGGAGGAGGCTGTGAAAGTGGCTAAAGCCCTGGCGGGATCCGGCAAGAAGCTGGCTGCAGTAGAGCCGTACAGGAAAACGTTTAGAATTGAGAATGTGAGGATCCACCCCTCAAGTGCCGACTTGGGAGAGAAAATTAGCCTAGTCAAGAGAATTCACAGCTATCTCAGCGAGAGGAGGGTGTCCTCCTCAATAGCTAGGTACGGGTCATACTACGGGGTTATCGAGGTGTACACAAGTGACGGGCTGGAGGTCTCTGTAGAAAGGCTAGTGACTGGGATATCTGCTACTGCAGTCATGCGCGAGAACGGCAAAGTGGGGGATAGCACTGAGTCGTTCGGAGCCTCTCTCGGTCTTGAGGCGTTCACAGGCGAGCATTCTCCTGAGAGCATCGCTGAAAAGGCGTTTGTAAACGCGAGCCTAGCCCTGAGGGCTTCTCGCCCACCCGCAGGCTTCCAGGTGGTGATTACGCGCCCAGAGCTTACGGGAGTGTTTGCACATGAGAGCTTCGGCCACTTAACGGAGGGGGACGGCATATTTGCTGGCTCAAGCCCGCTAGTTGGCAGGCTTGGTGAGGAGCTTGCAAGTGAGCAAGTCACGATCGTTGACTCCGGCTTTGACGAGCGAGGGGGCTACGTATTGCTTGCTGACGATGAGGGAGTCCCTACTAGGCGTACCGTGCTGGTCGAGGGGGGAGTTCTCAAGGGCTACTTGCATAGCAGGGAGAGTGCAGCCCTTACTGGCATGGAGCCGACGGGCAATGGGAGGGCGCAGAGCTATGAGCACGACGTCATCGTGAGGATGCGGAATACGTTTTTCGAGGCTGGAGGATGGAGGGAGGAGGAAATAATCTCGGAAACCAGGCACGGGATTTTACTCGACAAGCCTGCTGGCGGCCAGGTGGAGGAGGATGGAACATTCACGTTTAATGCACGCATAGGTTTCATGGTTGAGGGTGGGGAGGTCAAGCAGCCTGTTCGAGACGTTGTGCTGGCTGGGAACATCCTTGAGATGTTAAGGTACATTGACGCTGTCGGCAGAAACGTTGAAATAACCACTAGCCCCTTTGGGGGGTGCGGCAAGTGGGGTCAAATGGTTCACGTTGGTGACGGTGGTCCAACGCTGAGAGTTTCAAGGCTCCTGGTGGGTGGTGAGAAGTGAGGCAGGACTTCCCCGCTCTGGCCGACTGGATTTTAAAGCGGGCACTGGAGCTTGGAGCGGACGAGGCTGAGGTGAGTTTTTCTGTCTCCACATCCAGGTCTGTAAAGAGCGAGGGTATTCATCCAAAAGCTTTGTTCAGAAGCTCTAGCGACGTCTGGGTGAGGGTTGCTAAGGGCAGGAGGGTGGCAATCACTACTGCGACTTCGCTGGAAAGGGACGTTTTACTCGAAACAGTTGAGAAGGCTGTAAAGCTGGCAAGCTTTTCCGAGGAAGACCCCCACTGGGGCGGGCTGCCGGACCCCGAAGGCCCTCTCCACGGCTGGGTAGGCTTCGATGAAGGAATAGTTACTCTTGAGACGAACTGGCTTCTGCAGCAGGTTCGCTTGATGATCGATGAGGCATCGAGGAGGTATAAAGACGTGAAAGTAACAGGTGCTGGTGGCGTGCTCACGCATGGCTACAGCTACATCGCTAATACGAGGGGGCTTTCCGCGGAGCAGAGAGGCACGCTCATGTCTATTTCTCTCTCCACTAAGGCGGCACGTGCCGGTAGCGAGGGCACTGGTTTTGCGTTCCTCGAGTCCAGGAGCCTGATCCTGGATTTCGACGAGTTAGTAGACAAGGCGTGTAGAATGGCTCTGGACTCTGCCATGGGCGAGAAACTCGGATCATCTGTTAGCGGTACTGTAGCCTTTAGACCCTTACCTCTCGCGTTGCTCCTCGACTACCTACTTGTACCGGCTTTTAATGCGATGAATGTTTTGGAGGGCTTGAGTCCCCTGCGCGGGAAACTTGGAGAGAGAGTCTTCGGCAAACTCACGCTTGTTGATGACGGCTCTATGCCGGGAGGGCTTGAAACCTCCCTTTTCGACGCAGAGGGGGTGCCCCGCAGGAGGACCGTGCTCGTCGAGGAGGGGGTTGTCAGGGGCTTCCTCCACAACACGTACACAGCGAGGAGGATGGGCGCCAAGAGTACTGGAAACGCCTCTAAGACGAGGGGGGCATACGCGGTTTCAAGATCCAACATTATTGCGGGGAGCGGGGATCTGTCCGAGGAGGATGTGCAAAGCCTGGCACAAGTAGTTATAGATGGGGGTCTTCTAAGCGTCCACACAGTCAACTACGTGACGGGCAACTTTAGCGTTGTAGCAACCAACCCGTACCTCGTGAGGAGCGGCGAGTTGAAGCCGCTTAAGCCAGTCAGCGTCGCCGGCAACATTTACCAGTCTGCAGAGACCCTGGAGTTTGCTAGGAAAATAGTCAACACCTACGCTGGCTTCTACTTACCAACAACCATTATCGGAAAAATTACTGTTTCCGGCTAGCGACACCTCTC
>JAJHRM010000150.1 GCA_020832965.1 Thermofilum sp.
CGCAGCGACCTGCTCAGCAGCGGCAGGTACTCCGGCGCGTGCACATCCCCGAACGCCAGCACCCTCATAAAAGCCACCGCCCACCGTTGCCGGCGAGGCCTAAAAAGCCGCTCGCAGCCATGCTGGAGGCCCTTCGCCTGCAGACGGACAACAGTACGTCAGAAGCCTAAAACTTACCCATAAATACCCTCCAAGGCCTTTCCAGCGCCGACCCGAAAAGGGGGTGTTGAAGAAGTATGATAGGAAGTAACTGGCTGTAGCCCTAGTGGCCGCAGTGCTCGTAGCGCCAGGATGGCAGCCCAAGGCGGTTTACTTCGACCTTCAGATGCCCGATGGTACGAAGTTCGCCAATCAGGACGTCATAGTCGTGGTCTTCAACGAGACTGCTTCAGGAGCCAACTGCATCATGGCTTATGCCATTGGCAAGACCGACAGCAACGGCAGGATCTGGCTCACAAGCGCACGCTACGCTTTCCTGTCATTAAGAAGCGCGTCTAAAGGCTCATCTGTTACACGCCAAAAATACTTGTACCAGCCGATGTTTTCGTCTCGGGCTCTGCGGTACTTCACTAACCGCGCCTCGAATAGATCATTAGGAAGCTTCCTGAGCTCGGCCTGGTCCATTCTGAGCTCCCTGGCTATCGTCTGATACTTCTACGTGGTTCAGCAGGAGAACCATTACTTTCCTCGCTTTCCCCCCAAAAAAATCCACTACTTCTGCTAAAGCCTCATTTTGACTCATTCCTCCTAACCACCCTTTTGTCCCTCTTAGAGGGGATTACAACGCGCGGCGCGCTCTCCCGCTTTTTTTTTAAAGCGTAAAGTATTTATGCATCCAATTTCAATCCAACTTGTATGACAAAAATCAGCTACCTTGGAATACTGCTGCTAGTCCTGGTGGCTTTATTGCCTTTTGCCTTTTCACAGCCTCCAAGCAAGCCAGCTAGGGGTGGCGAGGAGCTGCAGCAAGAGATCAGCATCCCTGAGAAGTACATGCAGTTAATAAAGGAGAACGAGAAGTACTTTGAAACAGTAAAGGAGGGTAAGGACTACGTTCCAGGTGAGCGCATAGTGGTTTTCTTAGAGACTGTTAGCAAAGACGAAGCCTTGCAGGTTTTGCGTGAAGCTGGAGCTAAGGAAGCTAAACCGCTAGCCCCCGGTAAAGCAAGGCGCTTGATGCACCTGGTCAAGTTCGAGAACGAGGAGGCCGCGCAAGCCGCTGAGAAGCAGCTCAAGAAGAACCCGAAAGTAGCTCTGGTCGCGAAGAACAAGCTGCTTAGAATACCGCCTGTCATTAAGGAGCAGATAAGCCTGACCCCCAGCGCGGCCTCTAAGGATCCGTTTCGACCGTACCAGTGGTGGCTAGACAAGATAAAGGACAACATAGCACCACCACCCACAGGGGGCACTGGTAGGCTGATCGCCGTCCTCGACACCGGGGTTGACTACAACCATGAAGACCTGCAGGGGCAGGTTGTCCTGGGCTACGACTGGGTCAACAACGATACCGACCCCTACGATGATCACGGCCACGGCACACACGTCGCCGGCATAATAGCGGCTAAGCGTGACAACCTCAAGGGGATCTCAGGCCTAGCCCCCAACTACAAGGTCTACGCGGTGAAGGTTTGCGATGCTAGTGGTTCATGCCCGCTCGACGCTATAATCAACGGGATCTACGAGGCTGCCGAGAACCCCGACGTGGATGTGATCAGCATGAGCCTTGGAGGCTATGCTCAGCGGGGAAGCGGTGAGTTTGTACTACTCTGCGATGCGGCCAGCTACGCTATACAGCAGGGCAAGGCAGTTGTAGCGGCGGCAGGCAACGAGGGCAATCTGGTTCTCTACTGGGGCGACCTCTATAACGGCGTAGTAGGCGACTATGAGTGGACCGTTGTGCCAGCGGGCTGCCCCGGTGTCATCGGCGTGGCGGCTACCGATGAGCATGATTACAGGGCATTCTTCTCTAACTACGCTGTCGGCAACCTATACGACTTGACAGAGTTTGCAGCCCCCGGCTGGGCTGTCCTCTCAACAGTTCCAGGTAATGGCTACGAGGCCTGGTATGGCACGTCAATGGCTACACCAATAGTCTCAGCGGCGATTGCGCGCGTTAAAGCCTACTGGAACTACCCCGATGTTTGGAGCGCCGTCGCCAGGCTGATGGGTACAGGGTACAAGCTGAACTCGTTTAGAGGCTTCCCTGTGCCCACGGCGAGGGTCGACATCGCCAGGGCCCTAGGGTACACGGGCTCGGGGATCCAGGGGTACGTTTTCAGCGCTGAAGGCTACGAGGGCCCGCTCGGCGGGGCGAAGATCACTATCGTCTCGGGGCCTACGGGGACTGTGGGTAGGTACGTCTTCACGAACAATGCAGGCTTCTACACCTTCTCCGGGCTGCCCGCCGGAACCTACACGTTGAAGGTCACCAAGGAGGGCTACATCAGCTACACGTTGAAGGTCACTGTGCCGGCAGGGGGATTCGCTGAAAACGTGAACTTCTACCTAGTCAAAGCAGCCTACAAGGACGTCGCCAAAGTCGTTGTCACATGGGACTCAGTAAACCCGGGACTCTACGAGCTGTTTGCGCAGTGGCTTGACCACCCCGACAGGCCCATGTGGTACCAGGCCGCTGGCTCAATGCCCGCACTGCTTGTCAGGGTGCTTCCCGACAACTTCATCGCGAGCCAGCGCACGCTCCCGGGCGAACTGAATTATTGGCCGTACGTGCGGCTTCTGAGAGACGCGTGGGACTTCAAGCCTGTAACCTCTGCTGCCTTCAAGGTGATTAGAGGTAGAACTGTGGACGTAGCTGTGGCGATTTCTCGCCGCTTCTGGGAGTGGGGCATACTTAAGAACAGGAGGTTCACAGTCATGCTGTACGTCGGAGACAGGCTGCAGCAAGTTGTGGAGCTGGGCATAGGGACCACGGGGACGGCGGACTTCTGGTGGACAGTCCTCAGCTTCACGACGAGCGCCAGGATTGTCAACAAGCGTGAGCCTCTCCAGAACTTCATCCACCCCGGCATCCTCGACAGCCCGCCCTACGTCAAAACCAGTGGAGCAAGCATAATTCTAGTAGACTACGACGCGAGCCGATACTCCGGAGACTGGTGGGACTACTCGAAGTGGTACAAGGATCTGCTGGGGTCAGGCGAGTACAAGTACAGCTACTGGGATGCCGCCTGGCTCGGTCCTCCAAGCGTTGACGACCTCAAATCCTACAATGTCGTAGTAGTCTTCAGTGGTAGTTCTTCAGCCTTCCTCGATAGGTACACCCGCAACGCATTCGCATCCTATATGTCGCTGAAGGGCAAACGCGCGCTTGTAACAGGGCAGGACGAGGGCTGGGCTCTGCATGAGCTTTTATGGCCGCCAGCCGACCTATGGTACCAGACCAACCTTAAAGCAGTGTACGTCAGCGACTACTGGCCCTACTTCATCGACCCTAGCACAAGGCTTGTAGCCTTGCAGGGAGCGAGCGGGGACTTGATAGGTGATGGTTTAACGGTCTTCCTCTCGAATAGCAGTCTCTACGGCGGCGCTGGGAACCAGTGGTGGCCCGACGTGATACTGCCCTACGGAAACTCGACCCCCATTCTCTACTACATGTACCCCGACGGCGCAATCTCAGGATACGCGGGTGGCATTCGCTGGTCAGACGCTGAGGGTAGGAAGCTTGTCTACTTCTCCTTCGGCGTCGAGGGTGTCACAGACGACGAGGTTCGAGCCACGCTGATGGATCGTGCACTCAAATGGTTGCTAGCCCCCTAGCGTGAACCATAAAATTAATTTTTTTATTTTTGGCATAGTGATGCTTTAAGTAATCTTCTGCCTCGAAAATGTTTTCGTGCTTAGAGGTTTATTGGCTCTATCTCAGCTATTAGGACCCAGTGAACCGATTAGCAAGTGGGTCTTTAAAGTGGTGTTAATAAAAATAAGAGTTAAAATAATGACGTGAAATGAGTACATTGAATCATTTGGTAGCGCGCAAAGGCTGATGCTCAGGCTCGCAACGACGCTGGAAAACGCCAGCATACCCGTGTTCGCAGTTTAGCGAGGACGGTACATCGAGGGAATGCGCATACCACCACTTAGTATTATAGCGCGCGCAAACCCATGCTGTAACGCTTTGCTCCTCCAACTCACTAAGGGTGGCGAGTTCGTCTGCTGGAAGTGCGGGAAGAGGTTCACGCTTTTCTTACAAGAGGGTAGGCACGAGCATTAGCGCGCGCTAAGAAAAGGTGATTTTCATATAAGAGGAGGAAACACGCTAAGGAGGCGTTTAAGAGCCTGGCTACGCCCCTCATAGAAGTCGTGAGGCGGCTCGGAGTTACAGAGAACTACGCGCGCGGTTAGGTCTAAAACCGCTGCAATCAAGAGATGATTGAAAGCTGAGCGCGCGCTTAGCGCTCAAGATCCTGGCAAAAGGTTCATCATATTTTGGAATACTTCCGGTAAGAATATTTCACCTTGTGTAAATCGATAGGCAGAGATTGCAGCCATTCTCGTTAGGCGGGACGGCCATTAAACCTAGAGGCTTTATAGCGGAAAAGACGACTATGTACTATGAAACCAGCGACGAGATGGAGGCACATTATTTATGCGCAGCACCGACGTGATTAATGAGGCCATAAAACCCATCCAGACCAAGGCGCGCTAGCACCTATGGTGGGGCCGCCGGGATTTGAACCCGGGACCCTGCCGCACGGGCACCACGCCCGTGAACCAGCGCTCCAGCGCCAGATACGGGGGACATCTCCAGGCTGGCATCCTTCCAGGCCAGACTACGGCCGTCCATGCAGGGTTTTCGGAGACCCCTGCACCACAGGCTGTTGCGTCTCTTGATTGCGCTTTGGGCCCCAAAAGAAAGAAACTTGGCTGGATATTAAATTTTTTGGGTGGGTTTTCCGCGAGCTCGAGTAGCCTGCACAGCAGTGGTGTTTTTGGCTGTAGGGCTTTCTTCCGTGCTAGCTCCTTGAGTGCTGGGCGTAGCTCTGGATATAGTTTGGCGGCTTTAGCCATGCTTGTTCCGTTTAGCTGTACGACGTAGTAATGCTTACCCGTTTTCGGGTCGTACCAAGTGTATGTTTTTTACCTGGCTGTAGGAATGCTTGTACCAGTCTTTGCGCCTCTTCCAAGCTTTTTAGCACAGTGCGCGCAAGCACCTGTTCTGCTTTTTCGGAGTAACTTAGCCAGAAGGTGTGACCTAGAAGGGTTGCATAGACTGGATTTCGCATTAGTTGAAGCCTTTTTAGCGCTTGCCACTTTTTGCTGTCTAGCAGGTCTAGCAGTTTGCCGTAGCCTGCCTGGTATGCGGCTTGCAGGATTTTGCTGGGCCAGTTGTTTCGGCACGTATTTTTCATCGTTTTGAATCGCGAATCTGAGTACTACAGGATGTTTCTCGTCGTCTACTAAGTACCACGCCAGCATGCCTAGTGGATGTTGCTTTGCAACCTGTTGTGCCAGTTTTTGCCTTTACGCGTGGGCCACTGATGTTCCCAACTTTTACTTATATGATCCAAGTGAGGGTTGGCCCAGTCATGTTTAGGTTTAATCCACTGAGATATATCCGTAGATAGCCGTAGTGCACGGTTGCCCAAGCAAGTGCTTGCCATGGCTGGGCTGAGTATGTCTGGGAACTCGGCTTCAGCGCTTACTCCGTAAATTGGAAGGTCGAATAACCAGGTTTTTCTGAAGATGTGCCTTCACATACACTCTTCGTCTCCTGGCGTGATGTGAAGAGTCTTTTTCGTGCGGCGCGCGCCGACCTTGAGGAGAAATCAAAGAACCCCCAGAAGAAGAGCTGTTGCATGTGCGACCCCCCAGAAGCCTTGAGAAAGCCTTACAAGGCGGGGGCATGGGGCAACTGTGAGCGCTCAGCCTCCTGGTAGCGCCCGGCAGGGTGAAAACAAAGCCGTGACCCTGAGGCGCGTAGCTTCACTTGCCTCTCAAGAGTGCTCGGCTACGCCCATCAGTGATTACTTTGAACTTTACATGGTTAACTCCTCCGCTCCTCCGCCTGCGCCTCCTCGGCCCTGCTCTCACCAGGGTGATCTCGATCACGCTGACGAGCCCCTTACTATTACTACTGTCAGTAATCGCGCCTGACAGGTGCATGAGAACCGTTTTCCCGCGGATTCAGCGCCCACAAGGCATGGAAAGCGGGCGTGGAAGATAGCTAAAAGTCTAACAGCAACTCGTCAAGCAACGGACTCTAATTATCGGAAAGAAGCGCAGATAAATACCACGCCCCCAACCCAGGGGCTGACCCCGAAAAGGGGGTGTTGAAGAAGTATGAGTAGGAAGTACGCCCTACTGGTTGCAGCCCTAGTGGCAGTATTTGCACTAGCACTTGCAACAACAGCAGCAGCTCAGCCTGAGTGGCCTGCTAGG
>JAJHRM010000151.1 GCA_020832965.1 Thermofilum sp.
CCCACCGGCCCCCCAGCGGAACCAGCGCCAGCGCGCCCAAGCAGCCGAGCAGGAACGAGGCGAGGAAGCCCGCCCAGAAGGCGGAAGCGCCCCGGAGCGGAACCTCCCTCAACGCGTGCTGCAGGAAACCGAAGTTCAACAGCGCCGCCGCGACGCCAGCCAACCCCACCTCCGCCGCAGCCCCACCCACCCCCGCAGGCCCAAAGCGCGCCGCCACAACCGCCCAGAAAGCGAGCCCGGCCGAAGCGTTGAGCAGCGAGTACGCGGTCAGCCAAACCGCGCCCGAAAGCGCCCGCCCAAACCCCTCAGACGCCATAAGCCCTCCTAGGCCAGTGCGCTACTTAGCTGGGTAAGGCATGGAGAGAGGTTCGAACCGGAACGCGTGCCCAAGCTCCGCGCCCGCGCTTGACATATCAAAGCGTTAGCTTCTGCGCCTCCTCGAAGATGCGGTCGGTGTTCCAGTACTGCCAGCCGCCCCAGCGGCCGAACGGGATCACGCCCAGCTCCCGCAGGCAGCGCTCCAGCGCGGCAACGTCGCCGGAGTGGGTCAACGTGTAGACGGGGTAGCCGTACTCGTGGAACCAAGCGGCAAGGACGTCAACATCCTCCTCCCTGAGTTCACCGATCTCGGCCAAGCCCTGGACGACCTCCTGCTTCAGCTCCTCCAAGTCCACCTCCCGCCCGGGCGGCACGGTGACCTCCGCGACGAGCGCCGACCTCCCGGGCGGCGTATCCTCGCCGTAGTTCGAAATCCAAGCGTACCGGTGGAAGGGGTAGCGCTCATCAGGCACATAAACCCAGTGGCGCCGCGGGGCCTCGCGGCGCAGCCCGACGCCCACAACCACCACCGAGTTGTAGTCGAGCCGCTCGGCAGCCTTGAACGCCTCCTCCGGCAGACCGAAAACGCGGGGCGCCTCCCTGAGCGGGAGCGTGCTGACGACGCGGTCGGCCCTCAGGCAGCCGTTGACCAGGAACTCGTCTCCGACCCGCTTCACCTCCACCACCCGCATCCGCAGGAACCTGACGCCGAGCGCCTCGGCGCGCCTGTAGGCGGCCTCCCACTGCTTCATGATCCCGCCCCTCCTCGGGTAGTAGAAGACCGCCTGCTCCCGGTAACCCACCGTGGGGATGCCAGCCACCGCCCTCACTATATCCTCGAGCGAGGGCAGGGGGAGGCGGCCGGGGATGTAGACCCAGTCGGCGGAGATCCGGTCGAGAGGCCGCTTCCAGATCTTCTCGTTGTAGGGGATGAGGTAGTCCTCAGCCACCTCGCGCCCGAAGGTGCGGAGCAGCCACTCCCCGAAGTTCTTAGGCCGCTCGTCCCGCCGCTCGGTCAAAGCCCTGATGAGGGAGAGGCCGTAGCGGGCCCGCTTCTCGGGCGGCAGGACGTAGATGCCGTTCTCGAACGGGTAGGGGACGAAGATACCGCCAAGCAGCACGAACGAAGCCCTCTCGCGAGACACCCACTCGCCGCCCAGCGATAAGATACCTTCAACCACGTCGCGCCTCCCGCTGAAGACCACGTGGCTGCCCCCAACGTCGAACAGGTAGCCTTTAACGAGCTCGGAGCGCAGGAGCCCGCCGCCGAAGTCCCGGTCCACGCAGACGACGTCCACCGCCGGGTAGAGGCGCTTAACGCGGACGGCAGCCACCAGCCCAGACCAGCCACCGCCAAGAATTAGTACACGGGACACGGTTTCAACCTATTGCTTTACGTCATTGTACTTATATTTTACGTACTTCTTTAAGCGTCCACGAACCTAAAGCGTGCTTTCGCCATTATACAGCCTCGCTTCTCTGTGGGATCTTTACGTATTTTAATGGTTTCAGCATCGTTTCAAAGCCCCGCGCTTCAAGTATCCTTCGCAACTCGGCGTAGCCGCTGTGATACCTGACAGCGATCTATCGAACATCATGAGGTTCTCAGGCCGCGCCCCCAGTAGCACTCATTCTCGCAACCCTTAGCGCGCGCCACCCGTGGAAAGAGCAGATACCGTGACACGCTCTAAGAAACTAAAAATATTTTAACAACATTAATTAATTATTTGTTAAGATTACTTTGTAAACACGCGTAGATCCTGATTTGAAAACGACTTGCAAGAATGGATACTGATCAAAGATCCTAGCGTATTCTTCTGCCGAATATGGTTTGGCATAGTATCCAAAATTTTCTCCATATAATTGATATCCCCACTCTGATGTCAAAAGAATATATCGAACATTGTATTTCTTTAATGTTTCTAATATATATTTCTCGTCTTTTGGATTTTGCCATATTTTTTGAAGATCCTTAAAACGCTTTGTATAAACAAATTGAGCCCATGGATGGTGAGTTAAATTCTTAATAGATAAACCTAGTAAATAGTTACTTATATGAGATCCATCATTTAATATTAAATCATTATTATTTATATTTTTATTTATCCATTCTAGAGCGGCAAAGTCATCCTTAAACGTGGGCATACGTGTAAACCAACTCCATATATCGATTTGTTTCGGCGAGAGATACGCAGATAAATTCGGAATAAAAACTATGATCGCTATTATAATTGAAGTAATTACTAGTATTATTTCACCAAAGCTTGTAATTTTTTTAACCATTACATTCTTTTTATTAACAGATATTTTAATAGTAAATATAATTAAATGTTTTTTATTATATAATATGCGCAGTACCGAGAATAGCAAAGGCCATGAAAGAGTAGCTAAAATAATTATGCTCCTAGACGGTGTAATATAGAATATATATTCATAAATAGATTTATGAATCGATACGAGAATTAATGTTGTAGTCAATATATAAAACAAAACTGGATCAAAATTCTTTAATTTTGGAAATGCATACATACCTATTATACTTACAAGATATGTAACTAATATTGTTGCCCCATTAATGTTATCAATAAAAAATTGCCAGTTGATGAGGTATGAATACATTGTCAGCTTACCGCCAATTCCTTCACCACCAGGGAAGTAACTACCTTTAAGATACGAAATCAATATAACTAAAGTATAATATTTATATAAAAATAAATAACAGATAGAAAATAATAGAAGTGTAAAAGATATTATTAATATTAATAGCGTATTAATAGATTTTAAAGTCTGTTTCAAATGCAACCAAATTAATTTCCAATACATACAAATACTCAGTAAAGTATAAAATATTATTAGTAAAGCAAAAGGCGGATAACAGAGAACAAGTGATATGATATAAATAAAGCTTAACATTAATTTTCTCTTTAGTACAATCCAACTGTTTCTCTTATCATCTATTATAAATAAGGATAACATACTAATGTAAGATAAAACAATGTAAAAACCGCATAATGCCGGGTATACACCGTTAAAAAAGTAACCTACTAGCCATTTTTCTAAATTTCCCGAGGGATGAATCAAAAATGTTGAAAGAAAAGCAATAATAGAAAATATTTTTGAACGCGTAATAATGTAAGTTAAGCTATAAATTAATATAGGCAACTGAATTATTATAGACGCCCCCATTAAGAATACTGCCTCAGCTGGATAAAGTCTTAGTAATTCATTAACCATTGCAGTTAATATATGAAAACCTGGAGGATAGAGTATCAAAATTGGACTTGGCTCTAACGGCAGCTTCCCAGCGAACTGTATCAGCGAGACGAGAGGAGCCGTGCCGGTTATAATGTCACCAGCAGGAGGCCACATCATATAATTAACTATCCAAATAAAATAACAGGATGTTACAATAAATAGTAGTAAGGAAAGAAATTCGTCCAAAAGTGCTCTATTTTTATTACGCATAAACGGATACTTACAGGTTACCTTTATACTTATAAGTATACTTGTTTTATGGATAGCAGCTAAAATAGTGCCAAAAGATACTATAATAGGTATTAGTGGATGTACTTTAAAAATAGCTGCTATAAAATAGGTCGGTATTAATACTGTTATTCCCGAGGCAATATATAACGGAAACTTAATAAAAAATGGCAAAGAAGAAATATTTGATCCAAAAAAAGCAATGAATTATAAACATACCTTCAATCAATTCAATACCATATATAACCGTAAGACCCAATATTGATGTATAATAGTCCATCAATAGTCCATCAAAATGAATTCATTTTTATATATAAATTATCATATTATATTCCAAAAAGAATTTTCTTATATACTTTCATATATTTTTCATACATTTTTTGTACATTAAAATTATCTTCTACAAATTTCCTACAATTTGAACGATCTATTTCGCGAACCTTAATACATTTATTTGCTACATCAATTAAATCTTTTCCAAGATAACCATTATAACCATCAATAACAACCTCTTCAGCCGAACTATTAACGAAACCTACTATAGGAGTACCTGTAGCTAACGCCTCTAGATGTGCTGTAATTAAACCGATCTCAAACGATGTTACCAGTAAAGCATCACAAGATCCCAGAATACGGTACATTAGCTCAGTTTGTACGTTAGGAAAAAATTTTATATATTTGCGAGATTTTATCATACTAATTAATTTTCTAGCATATTTGGTTAATGGAAAATCTAATTTACCCATCATAAACAGGCATACATTATACCCCCACTCATGTAATATATCGACAATTTTTATAGCTAGATGAGGTTGCTTTTCATAAATAAATTTTCCAAGGAAGCAAAGCTGAATTTCACAATCTTTTTGGGGGTTTGGATTGAATGGAATATGTGTAATATCGATACCATTATGGATATAAGTTAACAAATCATTTTTAAAGAACTTTTTATATTCTACATATGCCCTTCTACTGATCGTTACAAATTTAGTATTTCTTGGAAAGATAGCAGCAAGCGATGTAGTTAAAAATGGCCAAAATTTTCTTAACGAAGTAGGACAATGCAACGTTGTTATTACTTTACTTTTTGCTAATACTGTCGCAGTAATACCTTCTTCTGAAATATGATTATGTATGATATCATAATCATATTGACGACTTTTTAGAAATGCTCTTAAAGAATACATAGATATGAATCTTTTTATTATAAATTTTTTCTCGGTATAAATAAATGATTCCATAAAAGATAGATCTCTAACACCAGGAATGGTCGAAGGTTTTCCAGCAATTACGGCAACGTTATGACCATTTTTGGCTTGTTCCTCTGCAAGAGCATATACTACTCGTTCAGTTCCACCATAACCTTTAACCGGTATACCGACCGGGTTCGATATATGTAAAATATTTAACTTCTCCATAAAGTTTTGATAACAAACCTAAAAATAATGTAGCTTGAGCTCATTAATTAAGTTTCTAATATGAGGTTTAATTACAAAAATATTAGGATGTCTATTTTCTCCGATGTTTATCATCAGTATTTTTTTGCGAAACGAAATTAATCTGAAATTTTTTATACCCCATAGAATAGCATATAAAGTTGCTATAGCATGCCCGAAATTGACTTTAAAAAGATAAATAGACTTTAATAATTCAAAAATAATAAATAATATTAAGTATTTGGTTCCTAATAGAGAACCTAGCGTTATAAATTTGTTTCTAGTATTTAAGTAGATAAAAAATGGAGGAAGAATCCCCATTTTAGACGTACGTCCACGCTTATGGATAGCTTTAGCGGAAGGGATGCAAACTACTTTATATCCTTTCATCCATGTTCTCAAAGCTAGATCTACATCTTCATAGTTAAAATAGAAACTAGGATCAAACGGTTTAAAAAACTTATCATTTCTAAATATATCCACTCTGAGTAACAAGCACGCTCCAGCTCCATAAGAAATTTCATAAAATTCTTTACGAACAATAAACAATGAAAGAGGTAAACCGCGGAAAGGGTTATAAGAATATCCTAGAAAGTCTATGTAAGCGCCGGCACAATCAATAAATCCATCTTGTGCTACAAGCAAAGGCTGTGCCAATCCTATATCTGGAAAAGTCTCAGCTACGCGTACTAAATTGCTTAAGGCTGTTTTATCGAGAACCACATCATCGTCGATGAAAAGAACATACCTAGAAGAAGGATCCGCAAATTTGAATCCGATATTTCTTTGCGCAGGTAATCCATAGTCTTTTTTAAGCAGGATCAATTTATTATAATTCATCTTTTTTAATGCTTTTCTGATATTTTGAAGTGGTATCCCATATGTTACAATAATAATTTCTTTGTTATCGTATTCTAATTTATTTAGTGCCTCTAAGCATTGCCTCAATTTATCTAAATCGCGATAAGAGTTAATTATTATAGAAACCATAGGTAAATTTGATTCCTGATTCATATTATTTAATTAAATTATTGAAAATAAATTCATATTGTTTTGCAATTATTTGAGGAGAGAAATGCTCTTCAGCATACTTCCTTCCATTAAATCCCATTTTT
>JAJHRM010000152.1 GCA_020832965.1 Thermofilum sp.
TACTCGTGAACTACACCTTGAAGGACCCCTGGACCCTAGAGCCAAGCACAGCGCTGATCGTGAACTCTAGCGCAGGACAAGTAACACCGCTCAGATCCCGCAACACAGCAACTGCAGTCAAGATAGGCAGCTGCATAGCCGTGCTCAACCCCCAGGAGAAAGCTGAGTGTCTAGGGGAGAGAGCTACGCCACTTACGGTAAACCTACTGGAGTCCAAGGAGCAAGCGCCAAGGATCTTCACAGGGCTCTACGGCTGGAGACCCCTCTGGTCGGTAGTCGAGGCTAGGGAATGTCCTCCCCTTCAAGCGTCCGATCTTCAACTCCAAGTAGAAGAAATACCTGTTTCATCAGTAAAGTTAATAGTTAATAGACAGAAATATATAAAACAGATAGATCTAGTTAGAGAGGTGATAAAATTTATTAAAAACATACCCCTCCTCCTTTTCACTCCAATGTGATCGCTGCAACAGTGCTAGTTGCTTACTTAGCGAAGAAAAAGCGCAGGTGGAGACTCATACTTACTAAATAGGGCGAGACCCCTGTGGCACTCCACTTTTAATGTCAACCTCCCGAAGACTCGGCAGAAAAATGCCCAGCAACAGCTGCAAACTTTAACACATAAGGTTCTAAATCCTAACCGCTGGTGAATTACTTAGATGAAAAGGCTACTTACTGGTAAGGGAGCTAATGGAAAACAGCAGAGCACCACTAACCTTTCTCGGAAAAAAGCTCGGCATGACCGACGTGGCAGTAAAAAAGACTTAAAAAGTTAGAAAAAGAAGTAGTCATAAAGAAGTACACCATCGAGGTGGACGTAAGCAAGCTGGGCTACAAAAAACGTGGCACTAATAGGGTAGACACAGAGCCGGAAAAAATACTAGAAGTAGCATCCCAGCTATCGCAAAAAGACTACGCGTCCAAAGTATTCCTAACAACGGGAGACCACATGATAATGATCGAGGTCTGGACAAAAGACAATAAACACCTAACACAAGTAGTCGAAGACATCAGAAGAATCCCCGGGGTAAAAAGAATTTGCCCGGCAATAGTCCTAGAAAAATAAAATAATAAAAATTCAATTTTTCATTGAGCCGCGGTCTGCTTTTGCTCTTTTTTGCCCTTTCTCCTCCTGACTAAAACGTAGGCAACCGCTATCACGATGATTACTACTACTAGGACAGCAATGAGCATTTCAATTGGAAATGCCGCCGCCTTGACGGGTCTTGCCAGGAACTTCGTGTTGCTGAGGGTTGCTGTGTGGGCTGTGGCATCGGCTTTTGCGAGGAAGTATGGGCCGTTTGATACCCAGAAGTGGCCGTACTTGTTGTACCAGGACTTGAGGTTGTTGTAGCGCTCAACAGCTTCGCTCTCAGTCACGTACTTGCCCAGAGCCTCCTTGAAGGGTATGTACTTGCCAGCAATAGCCTTGTCGAGCTCATCCCTGAGGACGTCGAGGCTCGGTCCCGCAATGTAGTTCATCCACTCGACCTTCCTCTTATCCGCCTTATCACTACTAAACGCGAGCTTACCATCACTCTCAGCCAGGATACCGATAGCGTACACGTGCCACGGGTAGGCAGGCCAGCTGATAGGCCAGATAGCTATCAGCTCGGCGTCCAGGTACGTCGCGTTGAAGTAGTACTCTATCTTGAGCGGGTGCTCGCTGACGATCTTCCAAGCGATAAACTGGGACCTCCAAGCCTCAAAGCTGGGAACCCAGGCTTCATCGTAAAGCGGGCTACTGTTGTCTGCTCTCTCGAAGAAAAGTGGGAACCATATGATCCAGTCAGCCAGGCTCATCGTGGAGTTGTCATGGTAGTACTCGCTACCAATCACGTCGCCGAAGTCCACCGTCACCTTGTTCTGGGCAACCTTAACGCCTGCCTCGCCCGCTGTGACAAACCTCCTCCCCTTAACGTCCCAAGCATACCAAGCATCACTAGGCACCTCAACCCTGTCCACAAACTTGACAGTCAGCCAGTCCTTGCTCTCAGGGTTCTGCGCGGTCGGCGTCGTCTTCAGTGTCTCGAGGATCACGCTCTTCATCTTTATAGGTATAGGCAGACCCGTGTGAGGATCAGTCACGTACGCGTGGTTCTCAGTCCCGCGCATGAGCGCCACATCGTAGATCCAGTTTGTGGGGGCGACAGGGTTCCAGGGCTCAACTATCACCTCACTACTACCGACACGCATCGTGCCCCCAGTCTTATCCGCGAACCTCAACGTGTATGGCCATATATCCACAGGGTATCCTCCAGAGTAGTCTGCGACAGCAATAACATTCTTCCTCCTAACCCATACAGCATTCTGATCTACAAGCCAAACTCTCACAGAGTCCTTTATAGCGAGCTGGAAAGCCTTCCTCATCAACTCATGCCTCTCCTCAACAGTCTTAAACTCGGTGTTCCAAAGCTTCTTAGCTACCTCGTAGAACTCATCACTAGGCTTGTAAGCCTGCCATAGAGGCTCTGGTCTCCCAAGGGGCGTGTAGAAGTACCCGAAGTTGCCGCTATCGTCCCTGCTCACGGCTGTGGTTATCCATCCACCAGTGTAGATGTGCCACTGCCCCAAGGCAGGATTTCCACGCAGCCATATCGGGCTTGCCTCTCTCGCGGTCTTGTACATCCTCTCAACAGTGAAGCCGAGCTTCTCGAGCTGGTCCGCAACGTAGTCGCCTATGAGCTTCCTCCTATCCTCAGTCCTAATGAGGAACTTTATTACCACGGGCTGTCCCTTGTAGTACCACTTTCCATCCTTGAGCTCTGCGCCCAGCTTCTGCATCTCCTCAGTTATTATCTGCTTACCCTTCTCGAAGTTGTACTGGTATTCGTTCTCAATGCTCTGTATCACGTCCTTGTACCTCTCATACTCCGGGAACCCCCTGCTCACCGGCAGCCACTTGGGCGTAGCAAGCCCACCCATAATCTCGTCCACAATATGCTTCCTATCCACGATATAGTTCATCGCCTCACGTATCCTTGGAACAGAGAACGGGTTAAGCCTGCCATCCTGGAACTCTGGGCCAACAGGGTTAAATGTCAACTCGTAGTACAGACCGAAGGAGAAGTCGTACGCGAGCTCCGGAGACTCCTTTATAGTTTTGAAGAGCTCGGGGTCTCCAATGTCGATGAAGTAGATGTCCAAGTCGCCCGTCTTCAGCATGGTTACAGCCTTAGCCCTATCCTTTTCAGGCACGAAGACAACGTGGTCAAGCCAGCCACTAGGGCTTATCTGCACCTGAGGCTGAGCCCCGAGAAGACTCACCGCCAGCAAAAGGATGGCAGCAGCTGCCAAGAGGGATTTTATTGTCTTCATAGCGGTACTACTTGCTCAGACAGGTATTTAAGTTTTATCCTACGGTGCGCGCGCAAAATTTATTAATTATACTACAATTACCAGGTTGAGTGTGGTATGCTGTCAAAACCTGTGCAGAAGGTTGCTCTGCATCTGCTGAAGAGGGGGATTACTGTACTGGTCACCATTATTGTGACAACATACCTGACCATAATTATAGCCAATATGGGAGGGTACGTTGATGAGATTAAAAAAGCGGAGATAACTGAACGCATATACACAATGTTCATGAATAATCCCGCGTATAAGGGTATGCCGAGGGATAAACTTCAGAAGTTAATAGATGAGCAAATAAAGCTCGAGTTTCAAAGGGTCGGCTTGGATAGACCCTTCTTGGAAAGAAGTCTCATGTACCTCTGGGATGGACTAACTTTGAATCTCGGCAGAGCTCTGTACATGACGAGCGACTCGGGCTCCAGGCTCGTAAAGAACATCATCTTAGAGAGGCTTCCCCAAACAGTACTCCTCTTTACTTCTGCTACAATTATAAACTTCTTTATACATCTCCTTGGAGGTCTGTATTTGTCTCGCAACTATGGGAGCAAGCTGGACAAACTAGCTGTTAGCCTTGCGCCTCTTTCGACGCCACCTCCATGGTTCTACGGAATCTTCCTAATCCTGATTTTTGCGGCATGGCTACACGTATTGCCCTATGGCGGCTTAGTTGATTATCCTCCTCCTGAAGACCCAATCCTTTACGCATTAAGCGTGCTCAAACACGCTATCCTACCGCTGGCTTCATGGGTCATTTCCGGCTTCTTTATTGGTATTTATACGAACAGGACATTTTTCCTTATTTTCTCGACAGAAGATTACGTAGAGGCCGCAAGGGCTAAGGGCCTACCTCCTCGATTAGTTGAACAAAGATACATACTGAGACCCACTCTCCCGCCGATAATTACAGGGTTGGCTCTAAATCTTATTGCCTCATGGCAGGGAGCCATAATCACGGAGACGGTTTTCGGGTGGCCGGGTCTAGGCCTTACAACCTACCAGGCTATACAATACTTCGATGTCCCAGTAATCGTGGGATTAACGGTGACCTATGCATACCTCCTCGGTCTTACTGTCCTAGTGCTGGATGTAGTGTATTGCTTAGTAGACCCGCGCATTAGGAGCGGTCTTCCTGCCTAAGGTGGAAAAATGAAATTCTTCAAATTGCCCGGATCTATAGGCGCTTATTTAAAGGAGCTCCTCCACTACAAGTCAGCTCTTATAGGATTAATTCTGCTCTCTTTCTTGCTCGCTCTCTCCCTTTACTCGATTTTCGTCTACCCAGGATCTAAGGCGGTAGCTTATTGGCGGGGGGAGGAAAACTTATGGATCAAAAATCCAAAAAATGCTTTCCCGGAGTGGTGGGAGATATTTGCCGGGGGGAAGAGGCTTCCACGAACGATTGACGTGTATCCGGGCAGTAACCAGTACTCGGTTGATGCTGTGCGAGGCATGAATGGGGTATATATGGTTAACTTGTCCTTAACCTTCGATTACTACTACGATGAGGAACCCTCAGCAATTAACGTTTTCATTAATGGAACTCCTGGTGATAAGGTAGAATTGTACTGGATTTATCCAGATGGCAGGAGAATTTTCCTAACGAATGTTACTCTGGGCACGGAGAGAACTATATATTACCTAAGCCAGGATATTCCTTTAAACAACCGCTTAGCAATGGATTTATATAGGCAGATAGGAAGTCTCCAGTATTCTCCCACAATAGAGAAGATCCTGTTTACAGCACTTGCACGTGAATTTAAAGTGCAGAAGGGAACTTACAAGCTGATGGCAACGTGTCTAGTTAGTGATCCCAGGAAGTTTAGTTTAGAGCTCTTACTTTATGGTAAAGTTCATGGTATAGCAGGAACCGATCACTTACGAAGACCTCTTGAAATCGCTCTCCTATACGGAACTCCCATAGCCTTAGCCTTCGGGGTACTTTCCTCCGTTATTGTAGCACTTGTTCAGTTAATCATAGGAGTTATCTCTGGGTACTTTGGTGGGCCAGTTGACGTATTAATCCAAAGAGTCACAGAAATATACATGTGTCTCCCATTCCTCAATATTTTGATAATGATTTCAGTTTTCTACAAGCTGAACATATGGATCCTGTTAGTCGTTATAGTCGTACTGAGCATTTTCGGTAGTGGGGTGAAAACTACTCGCGCTTTGGCAATGCAGATTAAAGAAATGCCCTACATTGAGGCAGCTAAGGCTTACGGTGCCGGAGACCTGAGGATAATATTCATGTATGTGATTCCTAAAATCCTTCCAACGTTAGTGCCATCAATAGTGATCTCTGTTCCAAGCTTCGTCTTTCTTGAGGCTGCTTTATCTCTATTAGGACTGGGAGATCCTCTGCTACCCACATGGGGTAAAGTATTGAGCGATGCAGAGTCACAAGGAGCATTATACAAAGGTCTGTACTACTGGGTTCTGGAACCCTCCTTCATGCTAATAGTGACTTCCATCTCTTTCACCTTGATAGGTTTTGCAGTGGATAGGATAGTTAACCCGAGGCTTAAAGAGATGTGAGGTGAAAGCATGAGTGCTGTTCTCTCGGTTAAGAATTTACGGCTGTACTTCACGACCCGGAAGGGGGTAGTTAGAGCTGTTGATGACGTGAGCTTTGATCTCAAGAAGGAGGAAACTTTAGCTATAGTGGGGGAGTCCGGCTGCGGTAAGAGCTCCCTTGCCAGGGCGCTGATACGACTACTGCCCAGGAATGTCCACACGTACAGCGGTGAAGTTCTGCTGGACGGAGTGGACGTGATGAAGCTGAGCGAGGAGATGTTCAGGCGGTCCGTGAGGTGGAGGAAGATCTCCATGGTCTTTCAGGGCGCGCAGAACTCCTTGAACCCGGTGCTGAAGGTGGGCTTCCAGGTTGCTGAGCCGCTTATGATACACTTCGGTGTCTCGAAGGAGGAGGCGCTCGCTGAGGCGAAGAGATACCTGAGGCTGGTTGGCATCCACGAGAGCTT
>JAJHRM010000153.1 GCA_020832965.1 Thermofilum sp.
CCTAAATATAAATAGCTCGTCGGTGTCGGATTTAGAGCGAGCTTTTGCTTGCAATGAAAAAATCTGTCCAGACGAGCGAAAATTTCTCCTTGAGCGAAGAGCTCAAGGTAAGGTTGATTGATGATACCTTAGAGGTGGGCCCGCCAATTCTGGCTGATCCCGCCAGAGGCCACTGCTATCCGGGTCCGACTAAGCCATGCGAGTCGTGAGGGGAAAGCCCTCGGCGACCTGCTCCGTAATACGCAGTCAACCTACCCTCGGGAGGGGGATAATCCCGGGAAACTGGGGCTAATACCCCATAGGGATAGGGTGCTGGAAGGCCCCTATCCCCAAAGGGCGTTCGTAGCCGCCCGAGGATGGGACTGCGGGGTATCAGGTTGTTGTCGGGGTAATGGCCCGACAAGCCGATAACGCCTACGGGCCATGAGAGTGGGAGCCCGGAGATGGGCTCTGAAACATGAGCCCAGGTCCTACGGGACGCAGCAGGCGCGAAACCTTCGCAATGGGCTAACGCCCGACGAGGGGACCCGGAGTGCCCCAGCTCTGCTGGGGCTGTTGCCCTCTGAAAACGGGAGGGCGAGGAAGGGGTGGGCAAGACGGGTGCCAGCCGCCGCGGTAATACCCGCACCCCAAGTGGTGGCCACGATTATTGGGCTTAAAGCGCCCGTAGCCGGCTTGGTGTGTCCCAGGTGAAATCCTGCAGCAAACTGCAGGGCTTGCCTGGGATACTACCAGGCTCGGGACCGGGAGAGGGCAGCGGTACGCATGGGGTAATGGATAGTGTAGTGCGTACCTTTGAGCTTTTATGCGATGAAATGATTTTTAGAATTAAGATTTAGCTCGTAGTCTAGAGTGTACTCTATTTTAGTGTTTAAACTGCACTATCCACCCTAAGGGGTTAAATCCGTTAATCCCATGCGGACCACCAGTGGCGAAGGCGGCTGCCTGGAACGGGTCCGACGGTGAGGGGCGAAAGCTAGGGGAGCAATCGGGATTAGATACCCCGGTACATGAGTTAGGGTATCTTCCGATTCTAAAGATGAGGAGTATCTAATCCTCTGACATATGATTTGCTCCCCGTATGGCTGGGATTTTCTCTAACTCATGCGGGAAAGTCCTAGCCGTAAACGATGCCCGCTTGCTGTCGCACGCTCTTCGGGAGCGTGCGGTGGCGGAGCGTAAGTGTTAAGCGGGCCGCCTGGGGAGTACGCCCGCAAGGGTGAATTAGGTGAGGCCAGAATTGGCAAGTGTGCCTCTCCTACACCAAACTTAAGGGAATTGGCGGGGGGGCACACAAGGGGTGGGACGTGCGGTTCAATTGGACTCAACACCGAGAATCTTACCAGGGCTGACGGCAGGATGAAGGTCAGGCTGAAGACCTTACCAGACGAGCCGAGAGGTAGTGCATGGCCATCGTCAGCTCGTACCGTGAGGCGTGCCGTTAAGTCGGTTAACGAGCGAGACCCCCGCCCCATGTTGCCATCCCCTTCTCCGGAAGGGGGGCACTCATGGGGGACTGCCCGCGATAAGTGGGAGGAAGGAGGGGGCGACGGTAGGTCCGTATACGAGCTGAGCTCCTGGCTCTCTCGGCGAAAGCTCCGAAAGCCCTGGGCCACACGCGCGTCACAATGCGCGCTACAATGGGATGCCACCCCGAAAGGGGGAGCAAATCCCCTAAAAGCGCGCCCAGTTCGGATCGAGGGCTGTAACTCGCCCTCGTGAAGCCGGAATCCCTAGTAGGCGAACGTCATCATGGTGGTAAGATGAGAATGATTATCATGCACTACTCCAGATTAAAGGATGAGGAAACAGAGCCAAAGATCATCTTACCATCATGAACACGTTCGCCGAATACGTCCCTGCCCCTTGCACACACCGCCCGTCAAGCCAACCGAGTGGAGCTCCCTCGAGGCCCCAAAAGGGTCGAGTGGGAGCTCCGCGAGGGGGGCTAAGTCGCCACAAGGTAGCCGTAAGGGTTGGTAAAGTAGATGACATAATGGCTTGACTCTGAAAAATGATGAGTAAGGAGGTGATTTAACTTTACCAACCCGGCAACTGGAAGGTGCGGCTGGATCACCTCCTTAGTTTTGTGTGCAAGGCGGCACCCACCTCTAAGGCATTAAAAATCAACCTTGCCTTGAGAATGAAGCTACTTTATTTCTTCTAAAATTTTTCACAACTTTTTTACAAGAAATAGCGTTTAGCATAAAGTTAAAAAGAGTTAGAACTCATCTATTTTTTCAAACTTTCAACAAGAATTGTTTTCCCGCATTTACTGCATTTAAACTTTGGTCTCTTGAATTTTGTTGGGTCTGAAGCAAGTCTTTCTAATTCAATTTCTTTAATCTCATAAAAACCACAATAAGGACAAATGTATTCAACTTTAGCTTTTTGGCCTGGCAATTTCCCAATAACAACATTTTCTCTATTCGTAAAAAACTCAAAATCAGTAACCTTCAAACCTTGAGACAACCATTCTTTCAGTAACTTGCTATCCTTCATTGATTTTGTTTGATAACCAGTTTTAAAAATTATGTCATTGGTCTTCTTTTTGGTCTTAGTGCTGTAGAACCGCAATACCTACACTTAACTTTTCCTGCTCTAACTTTAGCTGGATCTGCTCTCATTTTGTGCTTACAAACTCTACAAACAAATACTCTATCGAATAATCTTTTGATTGCTTCCGCTGCTATCTTCTTAACCATGGCTTAAATTTTTTTCTCAAAACTTAAAAACTTAAAGTTAAACTTTAACAAATGTATCTTAGCTATCTTTGGGCAGACAGAATGAAGTGGATAAAAAATTATAAGAAAAAGAGCAAAGGATGTGTTTTTTGTAGGATAGTTAACAAAAAAGAAAAAGCTCTTATTCTTAAAGAGGGAGATGTTTACGTGATTATGAATAAGTTCCCTTACAATACTGGCCATTTGCTAATCTTTCCAAAGAGACATGTAAAGGAAATAGAAAGCTTGAAGAAAGAAGAGCTAGAGAAACTTTTTACAACGGTGCAAAAGGCTGTAAAAATGTTAAAAAAGGCTCTTCATCCAAAAGGATTTAACATAGGGATAAACATTGGTGAAGTTGCTAGCGCAAGCATTAAACATTTTCATATTCACATTGTTCCTAGATTTGGAGCAGATGCAGGATTTATGGAAATTTTTGATTCAACAAAAGTTATGCCAGAGCCTATTGAGAGGACTTTCAAAAAGTTAAGAAAGTTTTCCTACCTTCTTGAATAGACCTGTAAGCTTTTTAAATACTTATAGGTTAAACAATAAACTATGGCAGATAGACCCATAGATGCCTTGGACAAAGCAAAAGGGAAGAGAGTTCTAGTAAAGTTAAAAAATGGAGAAGAAATTTCAGGAATTTTAAGGGCATTAGACCTGCATTTAAATCTATGGCTTGACGATGCAGAAATAAAGAAAGATGGGGAGACACGAGTAAAGATGGGAACAATTTTAATAAGAGGAGACACAATAGTTTACGCTTCACCAGCATAGAGCAACTTCTCGCATAACTTTCCGAAAAATCTAATATCACACATAGAAGGACTAACTTCACTTAAGTATTTTAAGTACAGTATGAGTCCTTCTCTACTTAAAGGCTTGTAGTTCTCTGTTTTCAAATAAATAACAACTCTTGTTTTGTTATCTTGCCAATGTCCCACTTCTTTAATTTTACCTTCACTTCTTATACTCCATGTTGGAGATTCCACATACAGAACTTCCATAGGAATTTTCTTTACTTTGCAATAAAGTCGAAGCTCCTCTATGAGATCCTTTACTCCTATTTCACTCTCCGGCACTATAATTATTCCTCTTCTTGCTATTCTAGCAGCCTCCTCTAGTACTAGCAATGAATAAGCCAAAATGGTAAGCTTTTTATAATCATCTTCATCGAGTCCCAAAATTCCCAATTTCTTAAATCTTTCTATAATCGAGTTCTTCATTTTATCCCAATTTGCCATGGCACCATCTGTAAGCTTAGAAAGAGTCTTGAAAAGAAGAACATAACCAACGCTTTTTGTATTCAAAGGTAGATCATGTGCAAACGCACAAATTGTAATAAGATTGGGAGGCAAGTAATCAAAGAATATTCCTATTCTTTTTATATACTCTTCCAATCCTCCAATTTGGTAGAAATCATAAAAGGCGTCATCGGCAGTAATTGCGCCATCAACAGCAATGTATCGCGGTTTTATCTTAAGACGCGACTCTAGACTCTGAAGTATTGAAATAGTTGGTGGTATGTAGTTGCCTGGACCAATCTCTACTATTACGCTATCTTTCTCAAACAGTTTGCAGACAAGCTCTGTAAAATTTTTAAAAAACTTTTCCATATGCTTTAAAAAAGCTAAAAAAATTAAGTTTTAATTTTTCACATTCTCAATTCTAAAATTGGGGGCCTGTAGCTCAGCCTGGTAGAGCAGCGGAAGCTCGCTGCTGAGGCTTTTAAGCCAGCTGAGCAAAAAAGCTCTGATATAATGAAGAAACCCGTTGGTCGCGGGTTCAAATCCCGCCAGGCCCATTTCTTACTAAAGTTTTAAAATCTTTACCGCAAGTTATACTATGCAAGCGAAAACTGAGTATGAATGTAGGAGATGGACTAGGCAAACTCATATAAACTAGCAGGTTCAACAATGGCTATAACAGGGGGGCCCTTTCTTCTTCCATTCCAGTGTTAGGAGTACTTTTCTACTGCTTGGTTCTGCTCTAGCGCTCTAAAGAGGAAGAGAAGGCAAGAAGGAAAGAGGAAGGAAGTGTACAACCCTATAAAATGAAATAAGTTTACAAAGCATCTCAAGGTAGGCGAGTGGTAGAGAAAGTCAAAATTTTCCACTTTTCTTTCCCTTCTTCATAACTTTTCAGCAACTTCACAACTTAAGCTCTCTTAGTTTCTGGATTATCTTTTTGACGCACTTTTTGAGATATTTCCTCGTATTGAATGTTTTCTAAACGTCGGGCGCAAGCTTTTTGATAGCCGGCAATCCTACACTCTCTAAAAATTCTCCGACCTTTTTTCTCCTATCCTCTTAACACATATCTTCAAAGAGAAAAGAAAAGAAGAGAAAAGCCTTTTAAGCTTTTGTATAAACTAGTAATATAAGGACTGATACTATGCGATATAAGTCAAGCATCAGCAATTATCCTTCGTATGTTTCCACCATCATGCTAGCAGGACTAAATGGAGGGGGAAGCATCACGCCTTACACTGCAAGTAAAAATACCTCTCAACCATACCCACCATCTCCACCATATCCCACTCCTCCTTCTCCTCCGCATCCTTATCCTCCACAACCTCCTCTGCCTAAGCGCTCTCAATCAAGCTAGTTTTTTATTCTTTCTTAATATTTAACATGCCTGAAATGAAAAGACTTGCATTTTTTCTAGCTTTAGTACTCGTCTTTTTACCTTCAAATGCCTATGCCTGGCTTCCTGGTTGGAAATATAGGAAGGAAATAGTAATAGACAATACAGGAAATCCAAATGCCTTAATTGATTATCAAGTCAATTTGAAGCTTAGGTATTATCCAAATATGTCAGCAGACTTTTCCGATATAAGGTTTACTTATTTTAATTCCACAACCAATGAAGAAATCCCATTACCATACTGGATTGAAAGTATAGAAAACTTCAGTTTCAATATTTTTAATTCAACTAACATGGAAGAAGTAACAGTTTATGGTGTACTTAATGGCAATCTTCTTTGGGCAAATAATAGAGGTAATGGAAATGTTGGTTATATCCACGTTACAAATTTAACTACGCTAGAAACTCGAAGCATAGCAATACCAAATGGTGCCTTTTGGCAAGCAATATTTGATAAAGAGAACGTTTACATAGTTGGTCAAGGGCTTGAGAATTTACACTCGATTTTAATAAGTTTCAATTTAAAGGAATTTCCAAAACATATTTTAACATATAGGGCTGATACAGCAGACGCGAATGAATTGATAGGAATATATCAAAACGATACTCATATAATTGCTGGTGAGAGAGTAAAAGGAGGTAAGAAAAAAGGAAGTAAATACCCAAATGGAGGCGGGCTTTGGGTTATTCCTAAGGCAAATATAGCTGATAACACAACATGGACAAGAACTTATGAAGATCCTGACCATTTTGAGTGGGTAAGTATCGTCTATTCTTCTCGTTTTGAAAAATGGTACGCTTATTTATCAGATTGTAGAAGCGGTGCCTACAAGATTATTTCTTCCGGTGACTTAAAAAATTGGAAAGTTGAAATAAAGGAAAGTGGTAAAGGAGTTAATGTAAAAGGAATGCTTAGAATAATAGATGGTTATCCTTTTGCA
>JAJHRM010000154.1 GCA_020832965.1 Thermofilum sp.
TGTACACTTGAGAACCTGAGAAGCCCAGGGACTCCGCCGACAGCACCTGTATCTCGGGAATGCTTTTAACAGCTGACCTAAAAATTTCAGCTTGATAAGCCGCACTGTTCAGCCCTAGGGCGAGGAAGATAGAAGTCATGGCGTCGAGCTTTATGCCGACGGAGGGCAAGCCGAAGTAAATCAAGAGTATTTGTACCAGGAGGGGTGTACCCCGCACAACCTCAATGTATGGCCTAGAAATTATCTTGCCAGGAGTCATGCCTAGCCCTAGGAGAATTATTCCAAGCAGCAGTCCGAGAAGGAAAGACGACACCGAGACTTGCAACGTTACAAGTATGCCCCCAGCTATGTATGGACCGTACTCTAGGAGGAAGCCTAGGAAATCCACACTTCCTCACCACGCAACCAGAGAAAAAGTTTTTACTAGCCTAGCTTGAACCCAGCCACTTGACAATCTCGTCGTTAAAGATCTTCTGCATTTCCCCCGACTCTAAAAGCTTCTCGATCACACTGTTAACAACGAACTTAAGGTCCTCAGCTCCCTGCGGGACGGCAACCGCCCCGCCAATTGTCGGGATGCTAACGTACGTGGCAATCTTCAAAGTCGCCTCCTTCGTGACTAAAGCTTCGGCAATTTTGTCCCCCAAGATCATCGCATCGATGTCCCCCCTCTGGAGAGCCCAAACCATCTCCGGGTAAACGCGGTCGTAAGACTTCACCTCAGCTTTCCCCCTCAAGTTGCCGTTCGCCCAGTCTTCCTGGATCGTTCCAAGCTGGACGCCAACCCTCTTTCCGTAAAGATCTTGTTCAGCCTTGATAGTCGAAGCAGAAAGAGTAACGACTGCGTAGCCCTTGCTCGTGTAGTAGGGAATTGAGAAGTCAACCACCTGTTCCCTCTCAGCTGTAGGAGTCATGTCGGCTATAACGATGTCAACGTCCCCATTCTTCAATGCCTCAATGAGGCCGGCAAACTTCATGTCCTTTATTTCAAGCGAAACGCCGAGCTCCTTTGCAATCCTCTTCGCAATCTCAATGTCTATGCCCGCGTAATTATGGTTTTTATCCACGTACTCGAATGGCGGCCAGTCGGCGGAGGTCCCGACAACAAGTTTGCCCCGCTCCTTAATTTTGCCAACATAGCTCAGGGCTTGCCGCCCTTGTGTAAAGGCTTGCAGGCCATACCCGATGAAAGCGCCGACAAGCAGCCCAACCACGAATATCCCAAGAAACTTCGCATTACCTTTGAAATTGTTCATTTTTGCTTTCATGTTTATCAGGCATTTTTTAAAGACCTGCTTTATAAACTTTTTTGATCATTAAAGATTTTTTGAAAATTTAAAATTCAATAATATTTAAGAGCTTTTCAGAAAGACATATTAGGGCGGTCAGCTCCTCAGGGTTCAATGTCTAAGCGCACGCATCTAGAGTGGGTTTTTCCGCGAGCTCGAGTAGCCTTTTCAGGGTTGGTGTTTTTGGCTGAATGTTGTATTTCTGCGCTAGCTGTTTGAGGGCTCTCCTCCAATCTGGGTAGCGTTCTGCTAGTTTTAGTATTTCGTGTGCGTTGAGTCGTAGCGCGCTAATACTTATATAACCATGTTCGTGGATACTCAAGACGGGCATGAGTAGCAGAACCTACAGCACGCGCGCAGCGCGCTTGAGGCGCGTGCGTGAGGGAGTATCCTACTACGTTCGGTTAGCCCTCCTTTCCCGCCCCTACGTGCTCATAGCACTGCAACAGGGGATAGTCAATTATTCTGCACTCGCAAAGTTGGTCCACTCTGACGTTGAGAGGATGGCTGGGAGAAACTTCACTCCAACATCAATAAAGATGGCTGTTCTCAGGGTTGCAAAAGCAATGCTTGAGTCTATTCCGCCCACATTTAAGCTTTCACGGGTATTGGCAAACAGCACCCTAAAGGTTTACCACAATATATGCGTCATCTCGGTACCAAGAAGGACTTTCGACAAGCTAGCCGAGAGAATAGCCAGAGACATGGCCACCGCTAGCACCAGTATTTTTCATGTAATCAAGGGAGAAGCAGTCATCACGATCATTGCCGAAAGCACTCTCACCGAGAAGATTTCCTCCACTCTGGACAACGAGGAAATACTCAGGTACCTACGTAACCAGTCAGCAATAGTCCTCGCCGGACCCCCGGAAATTCTAACCACACCGGGAGTGGTTTCCCTAGTATCAATGTCTATAGCTGTGAGAGGCGTTAACCTGACCGAAATCGTGTCGTGCCACAGGGACATAGTGCTGATCATCGACAGCAGTGACGTGCCCCTAGCGTACGAAACGTTAAGGACACTCATAGAGACGGCGAAATCACAGATCTAGCGCGTTAAAAGCCTCCAGTAGCGCTGCTTTCCCCCTCTCGATGCGCCTCCTCTAGCGCGCTTCTAACCGCGTCTGCAAGGGACTCGAAAGCCCTCGAGGCCTCGGCATCAGGGTAGGCAATAACGAACGGGACTCCGTTATCTGCAGAATCATTTATGCGTGGATCGAGCGGTATCTCCGCAAGGATCTTCACGTTCATTTCTTCTGAAAGCTTCTCTGCACCGGTCCTGCCGAACAAGAAGTGCTTAGTCCCGCACACCGGGCAGACGAAGTAAGCCATGTTTGCCACTACCCCCAGCAACGGGACTTTGAGCTCTTTGCAGAAAGAGATAGCCTTCTTAACAACGATCCTCGTCAAGTCGCTTGGAGTAGTTACAACAATCGCCCCGCTCAAATCCTTAACCAGCTGTGCAATTGTTAAGGGCTCGTCCCCAGTGCCGGGAGGCAGGTCCACCAGCAGGAAGTCTAAAGGACCCCACGCAACCATCGATAAAAGTTCCCTAATGAAAGATGTTTTAAGCGGCCCCCGCCACACCAGAGCTGTCTCCTCGCTGGGGAGCATCAGGTCTGCAGAAACTATCCTGACGTTTCCAACACCAATAAGCGGCATCAAGCCAGCGGGACCAGCATAAATGAACTGCCCGTGCAGGCCAAACATCTTGGGGATGGATGGCCCATGCACATCTGCATCAAGAACACCGACCTCGAAGCCCCTCTTCGCCAATGTGGCTGCAAGGTTTGCGGTTACCAAGCTTTTGCCAACGCCACCCTTACCGCTTAAAATCGCAATTTTGTATTTCACCTGGCTTAGACGTTTTCTGGCCTCTTCTTCTTGCTCCCTAATCTTCTTTAAAATCTCTATTTTCATTTCTCTCTCTTTGTCAGCGCTCATATGGGCTAAGAAACCTCACACTACTACTATTTATGCGTTTTCAAAGTTTGCTTTATTTGGACACGCTAGATAAGGAACCCCATCCAGAACGAAATGGCAAGGAATATAAGCCAGAGAGGCATGTTCCACCGGAGGACTTTTCTTCCATCGAGTGGACCGATCGGTATCAAGTTAAAGAAGGCTATCCATCCGCTTAAGCTCGCGATGTGTACACCTAAGGGTCCACCCGCAATTAACGCTACAAGTCCTAAAAAGATGTTGGTGGCTGGTCCAGCTATGGAGATTATTCCATTGGTTTCCTTGTCTATCATGGTCGCATACAGGTAAACTGCGCCTGGAGCAATAAACTTGATCGGGATGGAGGGTATGGCTGAGAGAATGGTTAGTAGGAAAAATGCTGGATTTATTGAGTACCTCGCCGGAAAGCCGAAATGCTGAGCCACAAACTTGTGTGCAAGTTCGTGGGGCACGTAAATGATGAAGGAGAGGAAAAACAGGACTAACCACTCAAGGGGCCTCCTCGGAAAATATTCGCCAACAAACACGAAGAAAACAGCCAGCGTAGACAGGAACAATTCCAGGATTTCACGGGGATAAAACAGGGGTAACCGCGAAGACATGCTATCACTTTAAGAACCTTGAACTATTAAACTTTTTTGCAGGTAATTGGCAGCGCGCGCTAGCCGCTAACGGAGGGTGGGAACATGAGCGCGGAGAGGGGTAGGGGCAATCGGAGGGGTGGGTTTAGGGTGTTCAGGGTGCACGTTGATCGCGGGAACCTGGAGAGGCTTAGGCAGCTGTTCAGGGACTTCGTTAACGGAAAAGCCAGGACGAGGGGCGCGCTGTGCTACAGGGAGGAGTGGATGGCTGAGTGGGAGAACGTATTAAGGATGCGCGAAGAAGCAGGGAAGAGAACTGTGCCCAACCCTCCGGCAGCAACGCTGCTAGTGCGCTTCGTGATGCCGGATGGAAGCATGAGGGGGGACGGAAGAGCGCCATGCATAATCGACCTCCGCAGGGGCGAGCTGCGCATCCCCAGCTACGGCGTTGCTATGCCGCTACGGAGAAGCCTCGTCAAGGCGCTAATCGAGGAGAACGAGCTCAACCCAAGACCAGGGTTCACGCTACAAATTACTAGGAGGGGCTTCGTGCGCGTAATTGCTCAGAGAGAGGCTTACTCAGAGCTCGCCACGCCCCTCCGAATAATAACCATTGACGAGAACAGCTCCTATGGCTTTACAATAGCGTATTGGCGCATTGACGAAACTAGGGCGTCGATGGCGGGCTTCGAGAAGCTGAGACCGCCGAACCACGGCTACAGGCGTGGAGTCGCGAGCCTGTTACAGAGCTACGCAGACAAGCCCAGCGGGGAAGCTAAGCAACGGCTGGCGGAAGCCCTCCCAGAGGAAGTGCTGAGAACGCTGACAGCTGAGAGGGCTAGGGAGCTCGCGGAGGCTACGAGGAGGAAAGAGCGTCGTCTCAATAACGCGTTCGTCGAGAGGCCGGCTGCGAAGGCGCGCAGGCTCATCAGAGAAGCCCGCAGGCAGGGCGTGAACACATTAATACTCTTAGATGCCATAAACCCGCAATCGCTCAGAGGGACAGAGCTCCAGGGGACGCTTCTTCGAGTCAGGAGGCATCTGAAAAACCTGGCAATGTATGAGGGCGCAATGTTCAGGCTTGCGCGTGCCTCGGGGAGGCATTGCCCGCGCTGCGGCAGCGAGGGCGAGGAAGCCAGGCACACGAAGCGATCAAGGATTTACAGGTGCCCCCGGTGCGGTTTAGAGTGGGACCGCGACAAGGGCGTGCATTGCAACCTAGTCTACGCCTACTTCGCGCGCATGGTAAAAGAGGAGTCGGACGACCTGACCGCGCTGGCGACCAGGATCCTCGAAGCCATGAGGGAGTGGCTGGCAAGGCACCCGGACATACTGACCTACTAGTGCGCCAACGTTCGCCTGGGGGAAAGCCGCCTCGAGCGGCGAGTACTCCAGGGGCTCCCGCGCGCGGGACCGATGAGGCTGTGAAGGTGAGGCCGTCCCTGCAGGGGCGGTGGACGAGCCCATGACACCCCGAGCATCCCTCAGCTCCAACAAGGGGGACGCGATGAGGGGCACCCCGACCAACAAATGACGGGCGGGATGTGGGTGCGCGCGCGCAGGGAACTACGCCTGGATCCTATAAGGCTTGAGGCGCCTAATCTCAGCTAGCACTTTCTCAACGAAGGCGCTGACGTAGCTCCAACTAAACCCCCTCTCCTCCAAAACCCCCTTAACGTACAGCTCCGTATCCCTGTAGCTCTTAAACTTCTCATTAATCTCCCTCCAGGGAATCCCCCTGAGCCCCTCGGCAAGCTTAGAATCAAAAGGCAAAACCCCCTTCAACATCAAAAAAGCTATCGACGGGTAACCTAGATACCCCTTGAAGACGGAGCCATTATCGTTAGAAAAAATCCCCAAGCCACCGTCCCAGACAACCCTGTAAGCCCTAGTCCCGTCAGAGCCAGTAACCCGAGCCTCCCGCTCACCGCTGAAGACGATCCTACCGTCCCCAATAGCGCCCAAAGCCTCCAGAACCTTAACCCTCGGAGGAATCCGCCAAGGAACCCTGCCCTCCTCCACACTCTCCCTACTCATGAGGTTCCCAGGGATAAATGGCGGTGCCTCTAGATATAAACATAGCGCATGCAAAAACCAAAGTGAAAACCTAGCAGAAAGCGCGGCACGCAACAATTAACCACACGCTGCTGAAGGCAACGGTACGTAAGGATAGCGCACTAGCGCGCGGCGCGCCGACCACCGCCCGCCTTTTTGCGCGGGGTCGGTAGTCGCCGAGCCCCCTGCTCCGCCTCGACAGGCTTCACTCCTCCGGGTGTCGCTATATATGTTTTCGTCTTGAAGCTCGTGGGCAGCCACTACGCTGAGGATGTTCAGCTAGCGTGCGCTACTTAGGGGACGGAGCCTACTAAACATTTGAAAGCTTTATACAGGTGGCAG
>JAJHRM010000155.1 GCA_020832965.1 Thermofilum sp.
TAACAGTGCACTTTGCGTTCCACTTGTGTTGTATCTATACATTCTTACGCTCCCGCTCGTAGAACTCCCTCAGCGCCCTCGCCGGATCCTCCGCGTATATGATCTTCACCGAAGCCTCCCCGCTCGCCACCCCGCCAGCGAGCTCGGCCACGTACTCGACCACCGCCTCTCCGCCCTCCGCCACCGCCGCTTTCCGCAGCTTGAGGCTCCTCACGGGGCCGGCCAGCTCCTCGATCTCCCTCCTGAACCTCTCCAGCACCGCCTCCGGCCTCTCCGCCAGCTCCACCAGCTCGCCCCACGACAGGTCCAACGGCTTGAACAGGTCGCCGGCGTACAGGTAAGCCCTACGCACGCGAAAACGCGGCGCAGGAGCTTATCAGCGTTGCGCGGTGGCGAGCACGCGTACCACCTTAAAATACCGCGCGTTTTAACGGGAGACCGTGAGGATCAAGTGGCTCGAGAACGCGCTTGTGAGCGTGCCCGAAGAGGCTAGGCGGGAGGCGGAGCGCGCTCTAGCCAAGGTGGACTTAAGCGGCTTGGGCGATTACGAGCGGGACGGCAGCTTCGCCACGCTCTACTCGGGCGAGGGCCTCCTCCTCAAGCTGGCTAGAGTGGAGGGCAGGCTGCTCGTCCTCGCCTCGGTCTGGGAGTGCGGGAGCCTCGTCGAGGAGCACGTTGTCGGCGAGATTGAGAAACAATACTAACGTTTAGGCACTTGGCCTAGCCGGCTCGGGCATGCGTCAACTATTTAAAAAGTTGTAGCTTCACTATTAAGGGGTACATGAAGCAGGCACCTCAGTTAAGACCTAGGGACATCATCAGACACATCGCTAAGTTGAAGGAGTTAAGGTTGCTGGGGGCTGTCTTCCAAGATTTTGCAGAAACGGCCCCGAGAGCTGATATCGACTTCCGCTACAATAAATGGTCCCTTTACACACGCTTAATACACCTTCTCTATGTACCCCTTTACACTACCATCATTAGCAGGCACTTTGCGGAATTCTACTATGTAGATCTCTTCGCTGGAAGTGGCATAGGGATACTAGAGCTTGAGGGCGATTCCGCGCATATCCGCGATCGGGTCGAAATTCCGATTGGAGGCTCGCCGCTCATAGCCATGTGCTTCGCCGCGAAGAAGCAATTTTCAGGATTCTTTTTAGTTGAAAATGATAGAAAAAGGGCTTTTCTATTAAAGAAGAGGATCGAAAAGTTTAGTGAAATAGCTTCTCAAGAAAGTTTACGGCAAAAATACAGTCTTCCATGCTCCCCTCTCGCCCAGCAGGTAGACCCTCAGAGGGATGTTAGATTTTTTGATGAAGCGAATCGGGCAGTAGATAAAATTATGAGATATCTTGAAGAAAGACATGAAGAACTTTTTAGCAAAAATCAGAAGAAGGGCGTACATGCATACGTGTTCATAGATCCAGAAGGTATGGAGCTTAAGAGAAAATCGCTGGATAGAATACTAAAGTCTAACGTTAGAACCGATATCCTTGAGATCTTCAACACTTATGGAGTGGCTATGCAAGCCCATAGAGTACTTCGTGGGAAGTATGGTGGGGAAACGCTTAACGAGTTTTTAGGAGAAGGGTGGATGGAGTTCGTCAGTAGGAAAGCTGAAGAATATGGAAAGAAGCCGCAGGATCTGACTTTGCGCGAGCTTGCAGAGATCTTAACGGAATATCGCAAGAGAACATACGAGCAAGCTGGGCGCAAAGTTCTCAAAATATCCATACGCCTCGACGTACCAGGCCAAGCAAGGTGCTTTGACATGTTCATCTCTAGCAAGTGGACAAGAGGGGGTAACCCCTATTTTAACGCTTTCCAATCCATTTCGTGGTACATCGAAACAGCTGGGAAAAGCAGGTACCAGCTTGTGGACGAGTTCGTACATTACGTCTGTACCGGAAAGCTACACGGTTTACTAGAGCATCTAGTCGAAAATCCTGAAGAAGTGATGCAGAAGTACAATACTATGAAAAGATACGGGGAAAAGATGATCGAGTAGCGTTTTTACACCTGTTAGAGCTTGCAGTTACAGGCAACCTTCTCCCACACTCCCGGGGTTCCAGGATCCTCGAGCAAGCTTCTGCTAACCAGCCTTTGCCACATGCTACGAGTTTCCTTACACAGCGAAATCGATCCTTTATAGCCTCCCTCCTTAAGTTTCTCGATAATATAAATGTAATTTCCCTCTCTTATTTCCGGTTGAAGCTTTAAACCCCATCCCGTTTTCTCTCCAGATTTTAGGTAAATTATCCATCTTTTATCTTTAGAGTATTTTAGAGTTTTCGCCAATCCCCTCAGAGTGCCGATAGTTATTCTTTCGGGCTCCACATCGCTTGCGAAGATCTCCTCTATAAGTTTCCCGTATTCGGTTCTCCAGCTTTCGACGGGTATCACGGGGTCGAGTCTCAGTCTCACCGTGAACCCGCTTTCCCGAACTTCTCTAGCTGCTTTGAGTCTCTCGCTTGGAGATGGAGCTATTTCGAAGGCTTTAGCCACCGAGTGGGCGTTAACAGAGTAGCTAACTATGAGGAATTCTTCAAGACCTTTGGCTGACTTTATAAACCTATGTGTTTGAGAGAGCCCAGCTTTAGTCACCATTAGTATTCTATGGTGTGGATGGTTTTGCAGAACCTCTCTCAACGCTTCTAGAAGCTCTTTAGTTGCGTGTGGTACGGCGAGAGAGTCTGAAAGTTCTCCAGCGTTTAGCAGAAGCTTCACCCCGATCTTATCCGCCCACGTGAACAGTTTCTCAAGCTCTTTCTTCAGCCCACGTGGATCCTTCATCCTAAAATGCTTCTTTCCGTAGAGTGTTCCCTGAAGGTAGCAGTAGCTACAGCTGTAGGGGCAGCCCAGAGCCCACTTGAGTTCCCAGAATTGGGGGCAGACAATGTCTTCAGGGGTCTTGGTGAAGAGCGCAACGTACCTGGAACATGCTAGGGATTTGGGGATTTCGATAACTCCAAACCCCCCAATGCTCTTAAAGCGGGAACGCTCGTTATCTCTAACATATAAGGTCACGCTTTCTCCTTCGCACTTAGCCAAAGTCCCTCGCAGCCCACCTACCGCTCCACATTAAAAACGTTTAACGGCTGGCTTAACACCTTGCACCATCTACCTAACGCTCAACTCGATGGGAAGTCCGATGGCGCACCAGCCGGCATCGCCAGCCCCGAGTTTCGCGCGCCGGAGCAAGCTGTGTTTAGCCTATATGGTAGTCGCGCGCTGCGCTTGCAAAAGCGCGAATACTTTCAGGTCACTCTCTGAATAAAGCATATCTCCGCTCCCTCGCCTCGGAAGGTCGGTGATGGGCTCGTGGAGGCGTGCGGCGACCTCGCTGGAACGCGTGGCGCGCGGCGGGAGGGGGCGAAGTGCTACATCTACGGTAGCGTGCACTACAGGGTTCCCAGGGGTATTGAAAAGCTGCTGAGTGAGGTGGAGTGCGTGCTCCTCGAGCACGTCGACACGAGCCGCTGGAGGCTGGTGGTTAAGAGGGATCCGACAGCGCTACCCCTCACCCTCCCGCTTCTGGCCTACTTTCGCCTGCAAAGAACTCTGCTGCGTGAGAGCGGGGGCGACATGGGCTACGTGTACGTGCGCGCTAAGGAGATGGGCAAGTGCGCTAAATTCGTGGATGCCGGCATCGACGAGCTTCACGAGAAAGCAAGGTGGATCTTCACGCTGTCTTTCGCAACGAGCTCGCTCATCATTATTTATTGCGCGCTAGCTTACGCCAAGTACGGGTTGCTGCCGTTACTCGGAGGAGTGGTGATAGGAATCGTCGCATCCTCGCTCCTCAATCTGGCGCTTTTCATGTTCACGACTATGAGAGTGAGGGATCTCAAGGTCGTTGAGGAGGCTTATAGGCTGATAACGGAGCAAGGGCGCAGTGTTCTGATAGTGCGGGGCGAGTGGCACGTACCTTACATAGCGCGGGAGCTGCGAAAGCTTGGGATCGAGTGCGAAACCTTCTCTCAAGGGAAGCGCGCGTTTAGCGCACTGTGCAGTAAAGCATTTAACGGTGTGGAGCGCGCTTAGCGCAGTGCAAGGTTCATCCAGCAGCTCGGGAACCGATCCTTCCAAGTTGGGGGATGCGCGCGCCGCAAGCGCGTACGATCGGTTAGTTAGCAGCGCTTTCAATGGAGTTGTAGAGCGGTTGGAGAAGCTCGAGGAGGGTGTTGTCGTTTTAGCTCCTTGCGGCTGCTCGAGAGCTGAGCTGCTCAAGCGACTTTTGAAGCCGGGAGAGCAGGTCTTCGCTAGAGCTTACGTTTACAGGGAGAGCCTGGAGCGGAAGCTTTCCTTCAGGGAGAGGGTGAAGGAGGTTGAGGAGTACGTTGAAGAGTACAGGAGCTTGGAAGAGCTCATCAAAGAGCTGAAGGGGTGGAGCGGCGGGCGCGTAGCTGTCGTACCGGAGAGCTCGTGCGAAGCTGTCGCGTTGAAGCAGATGCTCGAGAAGGAGGCGCCGAACCTGCGCGTCCAGCTCCTCTACCTCCCCCAGCTCTACAGGGAAGCCGCTGAAGGGTACAGCGAGAACGTGAAGAACCTCGCTAAAGTGGAACACTCGAGCCTGGGGAAAGCCTACGGGTGCGAAGCTGAGGGCTACTCTTCAACCCTCTTGAGGGAGTGGGGAGAGCAGCTGGAGAAGCTGGAGGAGGCGAAGGAAGCGGTACTGAGGCTGAGCCCCGGCAGGCTGGGCTTGAGTGACTACCTGAGGGATGTCGGGGTTAAGGCGCTCGCCGAGCTCGGCGCCGCGGTTTTCGGTGTGCCTGTAGCGCTCGCTATGGAGCGCGTGTTAAGGCCTGTTGCGCAGCTCAGCCTCAGCGGAGCCGCTTCAGCGCTTCTGGATAGAGTGCGCAAGATCCCTTCCGGGCGGGTTGAGGAGCTGGTTTCGAGAGTTCTCGTTAGCCTAGCGAAGCCCGAGGCTAGGGATAAGGTCGCCGAAGGCTTGGCGAGGTTCATCGCGTCGGCTAGAGGCGCGGCGCGCCACCTGGATGGAGGGTGGCTGGAGGATGCGCTGGAGACCGTGTGGGATCAGGTCGCGCTGGAGTGGGGCATGGACGTCTCCACCTTCAAGACCATTGTGAGAAATTTCGCGAAGCTTGCGAACGGCGAGCTCGTCACGAGAGAGGAGCTGAGGGTCGAGCTGGGGAAGCTGCTGGGCGAAGAAGCCGAGAAAATTCTCAAACCGTTGATCGAGGAGCAGCTCGAAAAAGCGTGGGAGGGGCTGAGGAAAGAGCTGGAGGAGCTGAAGCTGAAAGTGAAGGAGGTGAATGATCAATTCAAGCTCGGCATCCCGCTGCTCTACCTCGAGGATGTGGAAGGGAGAAAGCTTTACGACAACTTTGTGGTGAGGGAGGGTAAACCGATGATCGAGAGCAAGGAGCGTGAACAGGAGTTCTTCGTGGAGCTG
Source organism: Thermofilum sp. (assembly GCA_020832965.1). The sequence continues at coordinate 5,417 of JAJHRM010000155.1, forward strand.
GTTACTGCCGGCCGCTTCGAGGAGTTGGCGGGGGAGGTTTTGGAGAGGTTGGGCGGGAGCGGCTTCGTGGTGCTCGTGGGGCCGAAGGGTGTCGGTAAGTCGGCGCTAGCGGCGTACGCGGTTTGGCTGGCTCTGCGCGACGGGTTCGCGGACGCCGCTGTGCGCGTGAGCGGGATGGAGAGGGGGGAGAGCTTGAAGCTCAAGCGGCTCGCGGAAAACGTGAGTCGGGGGAGGCTCATCGCAGTCTACGACCCATCCCCGCTTCACGCTTACTACGAGCCGGGAGCTTACGCGCACGAAGTGCGGGAAGCCTTCGAGAGGAGCTCTGTGGGTAGCTTCCTGGTCGAGGAGACGCTGCGGGAGCTCCTCGCGCTGAAGGGCGTGGAGCGGATGAACGTGCTCGTCGTACTACCCGACGACATCTACCAGAGCTTGATCGAGCGGAACCCGGAGCTTAAGGACAAGCTCAAGCGCTACACGCTACGCGTCGACCTACGCGACCCCCAGTTCCTCGAGGAGGTCGTTAAAGCGTACTCGGGTTGCGCCGGCAGCTTCAAGGAGCTGGCTGAAAGCATCGCGAAGTTCGAGGGCGGCTACACGCTCGTCGCCAAGTACGCAGGCTTAACGCTCCGCGAGAAGGAGTGCAGCATGGAAGACGTTCGAAAGACCCTCGAGGAGGCGAGGGGGAAGCCGAAGCTCTTCCTCGCGTACTACCTGTGGAGCGTCCTCCTCAAGGGTAGTGGGGATCTGGCGATGATGGCGGCTGCCCCCCTAATCCTCCACGCTGCTTACGGTCCAATACCGGAGGGTG
>JAJHRM010000156.1 GCA_020832965.1 Thermofilum sp.
TGCTAAGAATTGAAAGCGATCGTGTGAAGAGTTTGCGATGAGGCCCCCTTCTAGCTAAAGCTCAACCCTCCTTCTGAGGCTATTGGCGAATATCCACGACTGCTCCGTAGACCCCGAATTCGGGGTATGCGGGTTCGTGGAGCGAGCGAGAAAGAGGCCCAGCGCGTGCCATGCGCGATGCTGGGTTTCGCGCAGGCTCTTTGCCAAGCGCGTTGACCCCGAATTCGGGGTCTGTGGGGATCTACAGAAAGCCCCCTAGAATCTCCGCGCTCTAGGCTGGTAGAAGGGGCACCCCAGGCACAGCCACGGGTGCTCTTCGACGTTCAACCTGTACACCACTCTGCCGCCCACGACATCTTCTTTCACAACCCAGCCCTCCTCGACTTCCTCCTTCTCGAGGTACATCAGCGAGCAGTACTCCCCCTCGATCCACCTGCAAGGGTTGTCGAACACCTTGTAGAGCGCGCTGAGTGACGCAATACCGAAATCGCGGTCTATCCTGCCTACCACCCTCTCAAGCTCCTCAATCCTCGAAACCAGCTCGGCTAGGCTCTCCAAGCCCTCAATCCTAGAGATCTTCCCCTCGACCTCGCTAACCCTCCTGCTCAGCTCGTCTAGCTTCTGGGCCAGCTCGGCTACCTGCTTGATCCTCGATCGAATGTTCTCGTGTGGCGATAATAGCTCCCACACCTTGTAGACGCTACACCCAAGCCTCCTAGCGATCTCCCTGTAGCTTAAGCCCTCCCTCCTAAGCTCCAGCGCCTTAGCTCTGAGGACACCATCATTATACCTCTTCTTACCCACATTGACACCTAAAAACAGCTTGTTTCAGGAAAACGCTTTCTAAAAACAACTTATAAAAACGCTATGCACTGTAAAGTGTACAGTCTGGAACACTAATTTTTACACAGAGCACCGCTTTTTAGACCCGGTCTAACTGCACAATTTCACCACGCAGTTTACTGCGGTCATAAACTCTGAGAGCAGAGTGCGGAGGATTTGAAGTCGCCTTTCTAAAACACCTATCTACCCAGAGCCATTAGCCTGCCTTCCCAGCTAAGGGGCTGGTATTAGGTTTTACAGTGCTAGATTGACCCCCTCCTCGAACGCTTACCTAACGCCTCGATTAGGCGTTTAATTGTTTGAGAGTGCTCTACACAGCGACTTACCACGGTGACTCGTCGCGGGGAGTCACTATGGCCGGTCAGTATATACTGCATAGCGATTATGCAGTTATGTGGTGTTTGAAAACGCGAGGTGGTGACATAAGTGCCGGGCATGTAGCATGGTTTAGCCACGCCGCAAGTCCGAGGATCAATTAAATATTGTGAACGTTTATCCCCCAAGTTTGGGGGTCAGAAAGCCACTGGCAACAAGCGAAACAGTAATAAACACCATGGCTATCGTGGTCGGGGTTGCTGACCACCCAGAACCGTGGTAGCCATATAGTGAAGCCTTGAAAAATATACTTAGCGGGACCGGTAGACATTAAGTACCTAGTATGCTACGACTCGGCGGAGAAAACGGCACCATGTGGCCGAAGGAGACTACTAGTGCACGGAAGGTAGTGCCAAAAAAGATATGTGCACTTCCGCGTGTTAGTGAAGTTTAACGCGGTACTCAACAAAAAGAGTGCTGGAGATGTTTTGAAGTTCGAGGGCAGACTAGGGGCGCGCCTTCCGATGGAAGGCTCTAAAGGTCTCTTTAGCCCCCTAGTGGTTAGATAATCTATGGGGTAGATGCGCGTGCCGGGTAGGTGTGAGGAGATAAGAGAGAAGTGGCGACGGGCGAGGGCGCTCCTGCACCACATCGAGATGGATAGGCTGGCCACGGAGGAGTACCTAAAAGTCAACCCGCAGAAGTACCTCCGAGAGCACTACGAGCGGCTTGAGCGAGTACAAGCGATCCTAGAGGGCGAAATACGGGAGCTCGAGAGGGCGATAAGCATCTGCGAGGAAGGCGATAACTACTAAGAGGGCACTGGGCGGGGATCTTGAGGAGCCTTACGAAGACTCGCGTTTTGAGACAAAGACCAATGTTTGGGGCGAGGCGCTTTTAACTACGGTCTCATCGTCACGAGAGTTTGAGAGCCCTGCCAAAAAGTATTCACCGAGGCAGACGGCGCTTTGAGGATGTTTTCAAGGCTTTTTCTCAGCGCCATCAACGTAGAGGACTGATGTAGAGATACGTTAAATAGCCTGTTGGAGACTATGTATAAGCGATTTTGGACAGCTGTTGAGCACCGGCGGGCTCGTCAAAACTTCAGCCTACGTGGGTGCGTTCGAGATGTCTTCAGCTGGAACACGCCCGTGGCTTGCAGACATACCCCCAGTGGACGAGATTGTTGAAGAAGCCGTGAAAGAGTTGATCAGGGAAATGAAGAGGGAGACCGGAAGGGAAGGTCTAAAAGAGGATGAGGTGCTAAAAACACTAAAACCATATCAGGCTATGGAGCGGTTAGAATTGAAATGTCGCGAGATTTATAATAGGCACGAACAACAAGTAAGGGAAAAATTCGGTCGAGGCGCATATGGCAGTGTTGACCCAAAAATGTTTGAAAACTCTCTTGCCAATGCTAGAAGAGCACGTGCTGGAGCGACTCTTGAGAAGATCTTCTTAAAGCTTCTCAACGTTTATGGTATAAGTTACAAGAAACACGTGCGAATGGGGGAGGCCGAGTTTGACTTCGCTATCCCAAGCGGCGAACAAGCGCTCAGAAATCCGCACCGTTCTGTCTTGATCTCTCTTAAACGTGAGGTCCGCGAGAGGTGGAAACTGACTGTTGGCGACGCGTACATACTCAGGCAGAAATATGGATACCCAGTGCTCGAAAACATCTGGTTCGCATCACTCGGCGAGCCTCCACTAGAAGCCATTGCCGCGATGACCGCGCTCTGCATAGTCACATATGTGCCAAATGACTACTTTAACGTGGTCTCAGAGACCTTGGGAAAGCGGGGAGATCTCACTGATCGCGAGATCGCGAGGATAAGACGCTTCTCGAGAATAATTGAAGACGCCCTTAGAGTGACGCGGGGCGAGATCTCATTGGAGCCATGTGTTATTGAGCAACGTAAATTAGAGCGGTACAAGAGCCTCCTTGGGTATATCTCGAGGTAGCGTTACACACGTTTCCTCGCATAATTATCCACAGCCTTTTCAGAGCGGGTCTTTTGCCTACCATGGCAACATAAGTCCCGCAGAGGGCAACTTTCGCAGAGAGGTCTGGTAGATCTGCAAAGAAGGGCTCCAAAGTCTATTAAAGCCCAGCTGAGCTCTTTAGCTTTTCCCGGCACCAACAGCAAATACGCGATCTTGCGTATCTCCGGATCTCTTCTTCCTTCGCCGCGAGACTTTGCACAGAAAAGTCTCTCCACAATTCTTACGACATTGGTGTCCACAACGACTCTATCTGCACCATAGGCGAAGACTAAAACGGCTTCTGCTATGTATTCGCCGACCCCAGGAATTTCGAGGAGATCCTCCTCAGCCTGCGGCAACTTCCCGCCAAATCTATTCACGATGTACACCGCCATTTCAAGCACTTTCTGTGCTCTCCACTGAAGACCTAGCTTCGCAAAGTACCTCTGGACGTCTTCTAATCTAGCTCTAGCCAAATCCTCAACCGTCGGATACCTACTGACGAACTCTAAGTACACGGGCACAACCTGTTCCGCCCTTGTTCTTTGAAGCATCACTTCCGCTATTAGTATCTTATAGGGATCCCTTTCACAGCGCCAAGGATAGTCCCTTCTATGTCTATACCACCACACGAGAATTTTCTCTCCAATCTCCCTAGCAAGGGCGGGTTCCACAGACGCCGGCAAGTCTCGTGGAACCTCCGTCCCTTTGGATGTCGAGCTTAACCGGCTTTATTTCGCGGGGTCTTCGTAGTTGCTAAAGCTCTACGGAAGGATTGCTTCGAGAATTTTCCTTATTTCTACAGCAATAGCCCTTGCCAGCAATGGGGGGACGGCGTTACCGACCTGCTTGAATTGCTCCGTCCTCGAACCTCTGAATATAAACTTATCAGGGAAGCTCTGAAGCCTTGCTGCCTCTCTCACGGTTATGCTCCGTGGTTGGATTGGGTGCACGTACATATACCCATCTTTGTGTAAGTGGGCTGTTATGGTCCATGAGGGTCTGTCCCTTGCCAGCTTCTTTATTTTGTCGTGGAAAATATCATCTCTGTATCCGTAAAGTCTCTTAATCTCCTCGGGGAGATCCTTCCACCACTGGCCCTCTTTAAGGATTTGAAACGTTTTTACGTCTCTCTCATTGTGTGAACGAGCAATGTGGTTGTGCACCATGCCGTCCGAGGAACCCCCGCCATACTGTCTCATAAATCTCTGGTACTCGGAGAAGGGCTGTTTATCGTAAGGTAAGGGGAAATCGGCCAAACCCGGTTCTCCAAGAACGGGGTCGGGCAAGTCCCCGATGGCTTCCCATACAGTAACATACGGCTTTAACGCGGTCCCCGTGTTCAACCCCTTCTCAGCCGAGTACTTCAGTAGCGAGCCAGTATCGCCGAAGTCTCCGTGTGTAGGTCTCGGGAAGGTTATCGGAGCTTTTTCAATTCTCGTGGCTATGAATATGATCCTTTTTCTGACCTGCGGAACGCCGTAGTCTACGGCATTCAGCACCCGCGCTTGAGCTTTATATCCGATGCTTCTAAAGTCCTCGAGGATCTCTTTTACGATCTCCCCGTTCCTGTAGCTCATCATGCCGGGCACGTTCTCCATCACGACAAAGAGAGGTTTCAAATCTCTTATGATCCTCACAAACTCTTTGTAGAGGACGTTTCTCGGGTCGTCAATGAACCGCGGATGGGCTATTGATAAATGATTCCACAGCCCGTCCCTAACTAGAGATGCTATCTTGACGCGTCCTATCGTTGAAAATCCCTGACAGGGGGGTCCTCCTACTATGACGTCAACCTGCCCTTCGCTGATCTCAGCTGTTTTCATGAGCTCTCGACTCTCCAACCTCTTAATGTCCTTAACTATAGGCTTCACTTTGGGGAAATTGTAACTGTACGTTTCCATACCCGCAGGGTCTATGTCCACGCCGGCGAGGATGTTGAAGCCGGCCATCTCGAAGCCTAAACTTAGGCCTCCGGGTGCACAGAAGAGATCTATCACAGTGAACGGCGTTTTGCTTGCATCGCCCAAGCCCACTCACCCACCTCTTTCTAAGTTCTTAATGAACTCTAGTAAAGGCTTAGCCCTGCTCTCCTTCAACTCTGACGGGACATCTAGCACGGGGTCCATCAATAAAGCGTTCAAAATCGCGCTAATATCTTGTAGCCTAACGCCATAGGATTTGACGGCTTTTTTAATTCTACCTTGGACTATGTTGAGCGGGGTGCTTCCCCTCAAGTAACTCGCAATGGAGCCTCTAATCCAATTCAACGCCCAGCCCCTCTCGAATGCATGCGCCTCATCTTCCATGAACGCTCACGTACAAAACAGCTTTAATCCGATAAGGGTTATACGTTGAGGGGTTAATAAGCATTGTCCCCTGCACGATGTCGGAAGCCCCGATAAACTCTACGTTCTCGCCTCACATGCAGACAAGAGGTCTCGCCATGTGACCATAAACGTAAGCAACGACATGGTAGCATGAGAGCGCTTCGCGCAGTCTAGCTGTCCGAGTCAAGAGGTACGACCATCTCCGCTATAAGCACGTGCGTGGCGAACTCCACGGTTACAACCTTTCGTTTTTCTGCGAGACCCGTGACGGTTACGTGTGAACAATCAAAGTACATAGCCTCCACATTCCTGCACGTACCTTCCTGCCTGCCTCTCCATGTGTCGACGAGTTTGCAGTTGCCTGTTATTACGTCCCTTAGGAGCCAATGCAACCGTAGTGCATTGTCCAAGAGTTCCTCGCCCTCCTCGAGTATGCCCTCTATGTCGAAGCCCCTACCTTCCAGCCACGACGCGAGCTCTCTGCACTCAGTAAATAGCTTCTCAAGCACCTCTGAACCCGAGAGTTGGGAACCCGCTTCCTCGAGGCACTCATCACGTCTCAACGCAGTCACCCAACGTGCAAAAACACCAGCAGGCTGTTCCGCTTTTATTTAGGTAGAGGCGCCCTCACTAGCCACCTCTCAGATGTACCTGTACTCTACTTTAACTCCTAGGAGCCTTGCTATTTCCTCTATCGCCTTGTCTAATTCGTTTACGT
>JAJHRM010000157.1 GCA_020832965.1 Thermofilum sp.
CACTTCCAGCGTATTCTTTACATGCGTACCAGAGCACGGCATAGAGTTTACCCCCTCAATCTCCACAATTCTGTACTCCTCCAGAACCGGGAGCCTGGAGAGGTTAGGAGCATTATATATTGCTTCCTCGAGCATATCCCTAGGGACAAACTTTACCTGCACAGCGAGACCTGCCTCAACCACCCTGTTTGCTACCCTCTCAAGCTCGGCGGGGTCTGGAGGCTGAGCAACCTTGTAAACAAGGTAGGCCTCCGGAGGACCATGATACGCGTCTACAGTCTCAACAAGCCTCCCGTAGAGCTTCAACATAGCGTAATCCAGTATGTGTCCAGCTGTGTGAAGCCTCATAACTAAATACCTCTTTTCCCAGTCAAGCACGCACTTGACAACTTCACCTACACCAGGCTCTCCAGCCTCGATCCTGCCCCAGTGCCTTATTTGCCTATTCTGCCGTATAGCCTTCTTGACTCTAAAGCGCATGTTCCCGGAGAGGATTGTTCCTTCATCCGAAGGCTGTCCTCCACCTAGCGGGTGAAAAATTGTCTTGTCAAGCTCTATATAGGCCTTTGAACCCTTCAAAAGCTCTACCCCGGTTATCCTCGCATCACTCTCTCGGAGATACGCGTCCTTGAGAAATAATTCCTCAGTCACCCTAGGAATCACCGGGACTAGATAGCCCTGGCTACAACAACTATTTCGCTGCTGTTCTCGGTGAATGGTCTCCCAGAATAGTCCTCGTAAGTCCTGCACAGCTCAAACCCAGACTCGCACAGGAAATGTGTTAACTCCCTAAGCGTGAATAGTCTGAGTGTCAGCTCGTACTTAAACACGTTTACCTCGTTTCTCGGCAGGTCGATAACAGACCACTGGATCTCGGCGTAGGCAACCTCTTCCAGGAAGTCGATCCTCCAGTTTTCCTCTTTGATTGCAAGCATCGAGCCAGCCTTCCTGAAGCTTGAAAACGGAGTCTCGTAATAAACTCTCTTTGACTGTACGCCTATCAGGCTCCAAGTGTCAAATATGAAGACGGCCCCCCTCCTCAACGCTCTACGCACAGAATTAAAGAATTTCAACAGCGAAGAGTCGTCCTTAAAGTAGCTCACAACACCGTAGAAAGCTATCGCTGCATCAAACTCCCTGTCGAAATTGAGGGATGTGGCATCTGCAAGAACAAACTCCACGTTTGTCACACCCTTAGCCTTCCTCCGCGCAGCCTCAATCATGAACGGCGAAACATCCACACCGACAGCCGTGTAGCCACGCCTAGCCAATTCAAGCGTATGAATTCCCGTGCCACAGCCAACATCCAAGACCTTCCTAACCTCGATCAGTGAACACTCCTTTAGAACCTTCTCTATAAAGTCCACTTCCGCGGGGATATTCCTGTGAGAGTACAATAAGTCATAGTAAGCAGCATAGCTTTCGTCCCTTAACACATTGCTTTAACTCATTCTGCTCCAAATAAATATTTAGTGCATGCTCCATAAGCGCGCGCTAAAACCCTTAGGAACGTATAACGCCTTCGTTATCGCCTAACCCCAGTAGCACGCGTTGAAGGGGCTGCCATGCTTGCTATTAGGGCGGTGAGAGTAGTCGCATGTTACTGCAAGAACAAGGAGGGCCTCAAGCCGCAGCGCGCGCTGAAATGCTTTTAAATACCTCTCAATATTAGATAGGGTGGCCTCAGATGAAAGTGGCTCGTTAAAAAGTAAAGGTTCAGGGTTAAAAATTATGTATTTCACAAGGATTTATGTCGCTGAGCATGCGTCAAAGTGACTGCAGCTGAGAAAAATTTATTTAAGGTAAGGAATGGTGGTCAAGAATGATAGATGTGCAGAGATTATACGACGTGATAGTTATTGGGGCAGGGCCATCCGGCTCCTCTACTGGTATAGCAGCCTCAAGAATGGGGCTATCAACAGTAATCCTCGAGGCGGGAGGGAAAGGTAGGGACAAGTACTGCGGAGGCGGGCTATCGCTTCTTTCACAGAGAACGCTGCGGGAAGTAGGAGCCCGAGAAGCACTGGAAGCAATTGAGGTTTATGCGGAGGGCCACGTACTGGCCCTCCCAGGTGGAAGGCTTCTAGTAGACATCCTTCCAGAGGGGGCGCACGGCTTGGTGAGAAGAAGCATCTTTGATGCAAAGCTGCAGGAGGTATCCGAGAGCCTGGGGGCGGACGTTAGGTACAACTTTAAAGCCGTAGGTATTTCTGTCGAAAAAGAGAAGGTAGTGGTCAAGAGCAGTAAGGGGGAGACCGCTGAAGGAAGATACTTAGTGATTGCTAGCGGCGTATCCGACAAGCTTGCAGACGCTCTAGGATTCCCACCCAGGCCTGCAAAAGAGTTCCTGGGGCACTGCTGGGGCACGGAGGCCCCCTATCCAGTAGAAGAGGAGGCAGCAAGGTGGAGACAAAAATACGGCATCACGCCGATCTTCCTAATGTTCGGCTTCGTTACTTACGGGTACATGTGGGTGTTCCCGAAGAAGAGCCACATGAACGTGGGGATGGGCACCACACTCAAGGAGTCTGCAAAGTACGGCAAGAAGCACATCGAAGGCTACAACGAGGGATTAAAGCTCGCCGCAAAGCTCGGGATCCTCAGCAAGCCAGACTTGTTCAAGGTAGACAGGGGATGGCTCATTCCAGGGAAGCCCAGGGCGAGAACATACTCCGTCAAGAAGAGGACACTACTCGTAGGAGACGCCGCAGGCTTCGTCCACCCACTGACGGGGGAGGGGATCTCGGGCGCCCTGAGAAGCGGCTGGATCGCTGCAAACGTGGTGAAGGAGGCACTGGACAGGGAAGACCCGTCATTCCTCGCCACGTACCAGGAGAAGTGGTGGAGAGACTTCGGCGAAGAAGCATTCAAGTATGGGGCAAGGCTAACGCAGATCATGTACACGCATCCCCTCCTACAGAAGCTCTCGCTGGAGATGGTGTTCTCCGACGAGAAAGCTACGAAGCTACTCTCCTCCCTTCTAGGCAGAACAGATCCAACGGCTACCCGAAAGCTTTACTCCTACGTTCTCAAGCACTTCCCCGAGCTTCTCGTAAGGAGGGCAGTAACGAAAGAGAGGATAAAAAGCTACTCTAAGGAGGGGTAGCTCAGGGGATGGGAGGGATCTTTACTCCTAGGAGCTCCTCCGCAAACCTCGCGCTGTCCTCCCACGAAACCACTGAGAAGAACTCAGGGTCAGCATCCACGCAGGCCCGAGCAATTTCGGCTGATCCCACTTCTCTTAGGGCATAGTAGCCCTCAAGCCCGTTCCTGCCTGGGAGGGGTCTCCACATCGCCAGGAAGCGTTCCTCCTCCCCAAGCATGCGGAAGGATGTGAGGGTCGCCCCCTCGTAGGCTCCCGCTAAGAAGTACCAGACACTCACCCCCTCAGGCGTCTCAACCTTGTAGAAAGCATCCTTCCCAGGGCTCTCCTCAAGGTTCACCCATACAAGCTTCGGTGCTCTAGCCTCAGTTCTAATAGCAGGCATGTGACCAGCAAATATGTACCAGGCTGCGCTTCCAAAAAGCTTTATGTGGTCGCCTAGCTTGCCAGCATCAAAGCTCTTCGGCCAAAACCTCGCCAGCTCCTCAGGCTTTGCAAGCTTAAGCATCGCCAGCGATCCACCCCATACACCAAGCCTGAAGAGCTCCCTGTTAACTTCCTGCGGGCTCCTCCTCTCCCTAGTAACCGTTGAGATGAGGTATGAGAAGAGGACCTGCGGCACAAGCACGTGGACCGTGGGCTGGAGCATCTTCCTCAATCTGACAAGCGCCTTTGCAATCTCGACCGACACGAGGAAAAATCCCACAAACCCGAATATAAACCCTACCAGTAGCCTCAAGGAGTGGTTTACGAGTGCTAAGCCATCTTCGTCTTAAACGTGGCTATAAACCCCTTCACCACCAAGCTGTCAACTATCTTCTTCACCTCGCCGTAGCTCCTCCCAGTCATTGCCGCTATCTCCCATATCCCCCTCACGCCGTCGCACAGCTCAAGCACCTCGCGCTCCTCGTCTGTAAGCATGCTCCTGTCAGGCGCTTTTTGGTACACGTGCGTGACCCTCACAGGCACGGGGATCAGGTCCACGAGTAGCGGTGGCGGAGCCACCCTAGCTTGAGCGAGCGCAGCCTCTGGCACCTCCCTCCTCTGGCCAGTGATGATCCAGGACTTGAGGTCCTCTATCCCGGCCCCCGTCTTCGGCGACGCCGCAAAGAGCTCAAGCCCCCTTTCCTGGGCGAGCTTCCGCACCTCCGAGACGTAGTTCTCGGGGGCATCGACCTTGCTCGCAACCACGCACCTCCGCTCAGCCCTATCGATGATCATGAGGAAGCGGGGGTCAACAGCCCCCTCAATAGGCTTGGAGGCATCCACGACGAGCACCCCGACGCTGATCCTCCACCTCGCGAGCGCGGTGAGAACAAGCTCCAAAGCCTCCGCACGGCTCGCCACCTCCCTAACGGCCAGGCCCCCCGACGCCAGGTAATCCCTGTAGTAGGCGGGCTCGTCAAAGCGTACACTGAGCTCCGGGAAGAGCGCCTTAATCAGGGAGGACTTCCCAGACCCCTTGGGACCCGTAAACACAACCAACTTGTGAAGCGACATCGAGGTCAATATAACCCAAGAAACACATTTTTTATTTTTGCTTTGTGGTATTCAGCGTGTGAAGCTGGCGATAGTTGGCTGCGGGCTAGCGGGCTCGTCGATAGCCAGGCTGGCAGTCTCCGAGAAGATCGCCGAGGAAGTGGCATGCTTCGACAGGAACACCGAGAGGGCCAGGAACTACCTATCCTACCCAGAACCCCTCGACATACCAGTAGAAGAAGTAGACGCCACGGACACGAGCACTCTCTCCAGGAAGCTCTCCCAATACGACTTCCTAGTAAACGCACTGCCAACATTCACTAAACGCAATAGGAGGGAGATCCCCCTAAACCCCATCATCATGTCTGCAGCCCTGGAGGCGCACATCAACTACACTGACCTGGCCTGCTACGGCGGGAAGAGGAGGAGGGCTGAGCAGCTCCCCCTAGCGAGGAGCTTTTCAGGCGAAGGCCTACTCGCACTCATAAACATGGGCGTCTCCCCCGGCCTCTCAAACATGCTTGCAAGGGAAGTCTACGAAGACCTCGAGAGCGTGGAAGCTATAAGCATAATGACCCTCGAGGACCAGAAGGGGAGCACATTCATCATCCCGTGGTCTAGGGAGGAGATGCTCAACGTAGCCTCACCAGAGCTAACATACCGGAACGCGCGCTACTCGTTCAGGGAGCCTTTCTCGGAGACGAGGCTCTGCAGCTTCCCCGAGCCCATCGGCAGCGTGCGGTGCTACTCAGTCTCAAACGACGAGGCATACACCATCCCCAGCATCCTCAAGATAAGGAGCTTCTCGTACTACGCTGGCGGAAGCGACATCGAGATGCTCAGAGCCCTCTACAGGCTAGGAGTATTCAGCAGGGCGCCGATAAGGGTAAGGAAGGCACTCGTATCCCCCCGAGAGTTCCTGTACTACCTCCTCCAAACCCCCATCTCGCCAGAGTACATAATAAGGGTGATGGAGGAGGGCGACCTAGAGGACGCACAGTTCGCACTCCAAGTCACAGCGGAGGGCAGCATTAGCGGGGAGAAAGCAAAATCAACAAGGTACATCATATTCCCAAGCCAGAGAACCATAAACAGAACCCTCCCCGGAGCCACCTACATAACCTACCCCACAGCCCTAAGCCTGCTTGCAACCCTCAAAGCTGTCAGGGGCAGGCGCCTTAAAGGAGTGCTTCCCGGCGAGCTGCTGCCCAGGCCTATCAGGCGCGAAGTCCTAGAGTACATCAGAGGCAAGAAAATCCACATAGGAGAAGAATTCAGAACAATAATAGAGTAAGCACACCAGCACGCGCTACAATAGCGCGCCACTAGACTAATTCAAACTCTTCTATCTCTAAGCCTGCTCAACAAGGCGCTTCCACAAGATGCAATCAGAGAACAAATAGTCCAAGAATATCTAGAAATACTTCGTGATAGCCTAGAAGTTAACAATGACAAAAAAATAAAGTTTGAATTTTAAATGTTTTAGCTAACCTTAATCAAGAGTTATATCCTAGAAGGTAAATGATAAATATGTGCAACAAAAAACAGGCGGGGAGCGTGCATGCTGAATTAGAAGAAAAACTCCAACAGGCAGGCGGAGCC
>JAJHRM010000158.1 GCA_020832965.1 Thermofilum sp.
CAATTTTGAGATCCTCATCATCAGGATGATCAGCTTAATCACGAGGTCGTCGTTGAACGCTGTAAGCTTGTACGTGAGCTCGGCATCGCGCATGCTGTACTCCGCAAGCTTTTCCGGGGGCATCTCACTTATTGCCTCCTCGTGCCTAACTTTACCTATCCCGAGTAGCGCCACGGAAACTTCGTCGAGGGTTCTTCCTTCGCGGTACTTGTTCCCGAACGCGTAAACACGCATGGACTTGTTTGTAAAGAACTTGTACAAGTCTATGTGGACTGCGTTTTTTAGCTCAGCGTACTCGGATCTCGGGTTCCACTCTATGGGGATATCCTCCTCCCTAAATCCGAGTTTTAAAGCTCTGTTGCGAAGGTAGGGCAGGTCGAAGTTGTCTCCATTGAAGGTTAAGACAACGGGGTAACTGTTAATGAGGTTGAAAACTGCGCTGACTAAGCTTTTCTCGTCCTCAAAAACAACCACCTTCACGTCCTTGTCTCCTACCTCTAAAGTTCCTTGCCCCCGCTTCAGCAGAAACACTTCTTTTAGCCCGTCTGACGAGTAGCAGGAGACGGATATTATGGGTTTTTCGGCTTTCTCGGGGCTCGGGATTATCCCGGGAGGGGACTCCACCTCTATGTCTACTGCTATCCTCTTGAGCCTCGGGATAGGCGCGTTTAGGATCTGGGCCCACGAGAGGTATTCACTCAACTCCAGCCTATCCCTTGCCACCTCCTTTATGAGCTCCTCGATGTGCCCCGGGATCTCTGGCAGGACAAGCTTTGGCGCACCATTATCCAGGGTGTAGGGCATTCCCGGAATGAGGCTATTATCGTAGATGTAGCAATGGTGGTACTTTATCTTTGCCTCCCAGACATGCCCCTTTAAAATCTCTCTGATACTCTTTGGCGAGCCGCCGATAGACAAGGGGTCGAGGGCCTCCACCTTTGTCATCAAGAACCACCGGTCGCTTAACGCGTCGTATTTTTCCACTATGTCCACTCTGTTGAATCCCTTGTGGTTTAAAACCTCCGGGTACCTCTCGCATATCTCCTCTGGCTTCAGATCTGTGAGGAGGTATGGGTGATGGCTATTGTGGTCTGGGATCACTACCAGAGAATGCTTTTCGTCATCGTAGAAGTACATTTCTGCCCTGGCATTTTTCCCATTATACCTCACGGAGAGCAAGTATAGCATTCCGTCACCTGGCGAATCTCTCTAGGCTCCAAACATTTTTGCGGTAAAACTTCTTGTACACTCGGTAATGCCTTCTACACAGGTACACTCTTCCCCTAGACTCCTCCTTCAACTCCAAGCCAGACTTACTCCTGTCAAAGTTTTCGCGCGAAATAGATCTAACTGCGGTCTCGTTGCAGTCCTTGACGGAGCAGACTACCCCCTTAGAAACCCGACCCATTAACCCACCATGAGTATAAGTTTTTCACTAAGATATAACCCTAACCTGCTAAAAACACGGCACGAAGGTCTTTACTTCCTGTAGCGCTTCGGTCTCAGATCCCTGCTGTGGCACCGCCTACACCTCTCAGCGTTCCAGGGGTTTCGCGCATTACACCTCCTGCATATTTTAACCCTAAAGTGGTGGTTTAGGGCTAGCTGAAGTTTCTCGGGATCTCTTATGGGCACGATTGCTTCACCTTTCCTCAGTAAGGCATGCTTTGCTTTTTAAGTTTATCGATGGATCCTGCGACAGATGGGGCTGAATGTCTATTTAAACCTGGGTGGAAAATTTTTTAAAATAAGGTTTTTTAAAAATAAATTTTGAAGTGTTTACAGCAAGAGGTTTAAATAAACAGATTGCGGAGCCTCGCCCCGATTAAAATGGGCAGCAAAAGTGTATCTGTGAAAGGCTCTGCTTTGAGAGCACTAGCGTTTCTAGTCATAGGTCTACTCGTAGGAGCGGCAGTGAGCTATGAATACCTCAGCCTATATCGGCAAACTGCACCTACACCTGGGTCCCAGCAAACAATTACCGTGCCTATAGGTGCTTTGGTGGAGCTTACTGGGGATCTCTCGTCGTACGGTAAAAGAGATCAGCTAGCAATGCAACTAGCAGTAGAAGATGTCAATAGCTTTGCTGAGAAAATAGGGTCACCCTACCGGTTCACTCTTCTGCCCGAAGACTCCGGGACCTCGCCTGAACAGGCGCTTGCAAGGATAAAGACGCTCGCAGCACAGGGAGTGCAGGCAGTCATCGGTTTGGAGGCAAGCAGCGAAGTTTCAGCTGTAAAGCCCTTTGCTGACTCTAACCACGTGGTAGTGATAAGCGTGGGGTCTACGGCTATGTCGCTCGCCCTTCCAGGTGACTACGTACTGAGAGTTGTCCCACCAGATAGCTTCCAAAGCAGAGCACTTGCACGAATCATCTACTCGCTGGGCTACCGCAACGTGGCGGTAATCTACAGGAATGATGCTTGGGGGGTTGGCCTCTACGAGGCTTTCTCATCCAGGTTTAAAGAGCTTGGCGGAAGTGTCGCGGGAGTAGCCTACGACCCGTCAGCAAAGGACCTAAGCGCTGAAGTCAAGAGGCTGTCAGACATAGCCTCCGGGATGGGCAGCAATACGGCTGTACTCTCAATAACCTTTGAGGACGACGGGATAATGATATTTAGGCTGGCCGCAAGGGATCCTGTTCTCTCGAAACTAAAATGGTTCGGGACAGACGGGGTAGCACAGTCAAGCAAACTCACAGCGGAGGCTGGAGGAGAAATCCTAGCCCTTGGAGGGTTGCCGTGCACCATCTTCCAGCCATCTGAAACTCGGAGGTTAGCAAGCTTCGTCCAGCGTTTCAGGGAGAGGAGCGGCGGCGAGTACCCGCATGCATATGCTATGGCCTCGTACGACGCTGTGTGGCTCGTAGCAATCGCAGTACTACTAACCAACTCGTATGCTGGAGATAAGCTCGTCACAACTATCCCCCTTATAGCCCAGAACTTTAACGGCATAACGGGCCCGCTAGTCCTCGACACCAACGGTGACAGGGCTACAGGCGACTATGCAATATGGCAAGTCGTGAAGACAAGCTCGGGATACGACTGGGAATTAGCAGGATGGTACGACTCAGCAACAGACACAGCAAAATTCGGCGGGTAGCACAATTTTAATTCTTGAGTTTTTCGGCTGTTCTGTGATGCTTAGGCCGGCCTAGCCATTAGGTAGGCGTCCTCCCCGTCCAGGTAATAGCCGGGTAAAACCCTCACCACGTTAAATCCCAGCTTCTTGTAAAGTCTAATAGCAGGCTCGTTGCTCACCCTAACTTCCAGGTAGTACTCCTCGGCACCATAGTACTTCCTCATAGCCTCCATCGCGTTCACCATCAAGCTGTATCCTATCCCTCTGCCCCTCCACCCCTCCAAGACGGCTATCGAAATTACGTGCCCCCTCCTACCGACCTTATTAGCTGTGAAGAGGTTATCATACTCAACTCTACACATGACGTAACCAACGATCCTTTCCTGGACCTGTGCCACGAGGAAAGCCTTGCCAAAATTCTTGTAATGGAGCTCGAAGTAGAAAGATGGGTAATTCTCGGGCAGGGTTTTACGGTTAATTTCCCTTACCGCCTCCAACTCCTCCCTACGGACTTCACGGATAATGAAGTCCTGAGATGTCAAGCTCACCACTCTTTTCGGCTTTAAAGCCAATTTCTCTACACTAAGCTTCCTCGAGGAGTATTCCCTGCTCTCTTAGTGTCCGGTGAATATTGTCTACCGCCCTCTTTACCTCCTCCTCCTTTTTGGCGCCAGTGCACACGACTTTACCGCTACTAAAAATTAACAGAACAACTTTTGGATCCTGCATCCTGTATATTAGACCTGGAAACTGCTCAGGTTCATACATTGAATTTTCAAGCAGGAAGGCTGCTCGCTCCAGGTCGACAGTTCCCCTCAGGTTTGCACTAGCAACTATATTCTGCACCTCGATCACCGGCTCATTTTTAATGTCTATTCCATGAGCTTTAAGCAGCTTGACTATGCTTTTAACGGCTTTCTGCACCTCTGCCTCTGACTTGGCACCAGTGCACACCATTTTGCCACTGCTGAATATCAGAGTCGCTGTTTTAGGACGGGGGAGCCTCAGGACGAGCCCGGGGAACTCTCGGCTCCCGGGTCCGGAGACCCGGGAAGTTCCGGGCTATACTCCGCGTGCGGGATTCTCTCAGCGATTTTCTCTAAATCTAACCTCTGATTCAGCGTGACGGACGCTACAACGTTTTGAATCTCATACGTGGGTTGCTTCGCTATCTCCACCACCCCTTCCGTTAAGAATTAACAACAAAAGGCATATATATACTTAAGCCTAAAAAATCGCCTCCCCAGGAAGGGGCTTCACCCCTCACTTACCTAAGCCGCCCGGTAGCTTTCACAGCGATGCAACTCGCTTGGCGCTCGGCGTGCTTGCAGTTCTCGGTGTCTTTCGATAAATGCTTTAGCTTTGGTGGATTCACGTTCCCGAAGTGAGCCCTTTGTACCCTGAACCTGCCCACTAAGGGCGAGTTTGCCTTAGCTACGTCAGCCTTTCGAGAAGATTAACTTGATACCACCGAGATATGGTATCACTACTTGAACCTTGCCTAAAACCATTTTACCTGTAGGCTGAACGGAGTCGGGGGTAGGGTTAGCGTCCCCCTTGACCACGAATCTCTCATCTGCTTTGGCAACGACTCTGTGAACAATTATGCCACGCCCTGAATCATAGATAACAATGTCGCCCACAGAATAGTCACGTTGCCCAGAGACAACAACAATATCTCCCACGTGTAGGACTGGATCCATGGACCAGCTAGAAACTACAGCCAGGGGTACAGGGGTTGAGAGGATACTGCCAAGCGAAAACAGGAACACTATCAAGGCTATTGTCACAACGGCATAGCTCAATACTTCTTTTTTCGATCCTCCCACTTGGAGAATGAATGAATCAAGCTTTATATAGATTGTGCTCTGTGCGCATCAGAATATCTCTGGCCCTAAGCATCATACTCCACAGTAAAGTTTTTATAGAAGCGATAATTTAAGACAATGCTGGTGAAGAAGATATGTCTCAACCTGCCGGTCAAATTCCCGTGTTAATCCTTAAAGAGGGGACTCAGAGAGCAACCGGACGTGACGCTAGGAGGTCTAACATATATGCCGCCAAGGTGATTGCGGAGGCAATGGCCAGCTCGCTCGGTCCTCGAGGAATGGATAAGCTGCTCGTCGACTCCTTCGGCAACGCAACCATAACGGGGGATGGAGCCGCCATCCTGAAGGAGATGGAGGTGCAGCACCCTGCTGCGAAGATGATGGTAGAGATAGCGAAAGCCCAAGACGATGAGGTGGGTGATGGAACAACAAGCGTAGTCGTCCTAGCTGGTCAGCTTCTGACGAATGCTGAAGAACTCTTAGACCAGGAAATTCATCCAACAACGATTGTTGAAGGCTTCGAGAAAGCGCTAGTTGAGGGTACGAGAATAATCGACGAAATAGCAGTAAAAGTGGATCCTCTTGACAGAGCAGTGCTGGAAGATGTTGCTAAAACCGCGCTTTCAAGCAAGGTTGTTGCAGATTTTAGAGACTTTCTCGCGAAATTAGTTGTTGAAGCAGCTCTCAATGTCGTTGAGAAGAAGGATGGAAAGTACGAGCTAAGCCTAGACGACGTGAAAGTCGAGAAGAAGAGGGGCGAGAGCATCACGGAGACCATGCTTGTGAAGGGCATTGTCCTTGATAAGGAGGTAGTTCACCCAGCCATGCCTAAGAGAGTTACAAAGGCAAAAATCGCCCTCCTAGATGCGCCGCTGGAAATTGAGAAGCCTGAGTGGACTGCAAAGATAAACGTCACTAACCCTGAGCAACTTAAAATGTTCCTGGACCAGGAAGCCGAGATATTGAAGAAGAAAGTGGAGAAGATTAAGGAGAGTGGTGCTAATGTTGTTTTCTGTCAGAAGGGTATTGATGATGTTGCTCAGTACTACTTGGCTAAGGCTGGTATTCTTGCTGTTAGGCGTGTGAAGAAGAGTGACATGGAGAAGCTTGCCCGCGCAACCGGGGCGAAGATCCTCACGAGGGTCGAGGACATCTCCCCAGAGGCGCTCGGGACAGCAGAGCTCGTGGAGGAGAGGAAGGTTGCAGACGAGAAAATGGTCTTCGTAGAGGGGTGCCCAAACCCCAAGAGCGTAACAATACTAGTGAG
>JAJHRM010000159.1 GCA_020832965.1 Thermofilum sp.
CCCCTCCCACGGGCTAGCTCGAGAGCCGTCTTGCCCTCGTTGTCCCTGGCGTCTAGGTCGGCACCGCACTCGATTAGCAGCTTAACAACATCTGTGAAGCCGTTGCTTGCAGCCAAGTGGAGGGGGGGTCCAGCCCTCCTTACTTCCTACGTTTGGATCCGCGCCGCTATCGAGCAGAAGCTTGGCAACACTGGCACAGCCGTTAAAGGAGGCGTAGTGCAGCGGGGTGAAGCCATACTTATTCTTCGCGTTGACGTTCGCATTGCTCTCGATTAGTAGCTCGGCAACCTCGGCATGGCAGTACTTAGCGGCATGGTGTAGAGGCGACTCACCCAGTGTGCCTAATGCATTTACGTCTGCACCATGCTTGATTAGCAGCTCGGCAATATCTTCGCGACCAATAGAGGCAGCGTAGTGCAGCGGGGCAAAGCCCTCTTCATCTCTCGCATTCGGGTTCGCACCTTTCTCTAGAAGTTCCTTAACCTCGCCGAGGTAGCCACTTCTGACAGCCTCAAAAAGCCCATCATCCTGGCCCATCCAACATCTCAGTAGAAAGGAAGGGGGATCTATCTTTTAAAGCTAGCGGATACGTATTTTTCGAGGGAAGTCGCTTGGCAAGCCCAAGGGGTTCCTTCACGCCAGCAACCATGGCATCGAGGTTACCAGGAATCTTCGCCAATATACTTGCATAAGAAGGATATATGTATTATAAGAAAGATATGTATTAAGGAGTGGAATGCTAAATCCTTATGCTGGTGTAGGGCGATGAGCGGCGTGTGGATTAGAACAGCTCTGGTAATCCTAATCTCGCTCTTCATACTTCTATCTGCGTGTAATTCCCTTTTACTGATGCAAGCATTAGACGTGAAGGAGGGCTACGTTGATTCCCAGGTAGCAACCCTGAGATACATTATGTGGACACCGAGGAGGGGGGAGGTGAGGGGCGTTGTCGTCCTCCTTCACGGCTATGGTGGTAGCTCTGAAATGATGAGCTGGATAGGTTTCGGGCTTGCACAGCAGGGCTATGTGGCAGTAGCCTACGATGCGGAGGGGCACGGCAAGAGTTCTTCGTCTGCAGTGTACAATTTCTCGGTTTTACTCGCAGACCTAGGCAGGGTACTAGAGACGGTGAATTATCCTGGAGGAGAGGTCATCTTGGTAGGACACAGCATGGGCGGGGAAGCTGTGCAGGAGGTAGGATCCCGCGTTAATGCTTCCAAGATAGTTGTTATCTCCTTTCCCCCTCTCAACATGACGGGCGTGCAGAGAAAGCTCCTCGTACTAGCAGGCTTCGACGAGATATTTAGCCTCGAGAGCATTCCCCTGGGTAGGCTTCATGGGTGGGACGTCTATGTGTCTCCAAGCGATGACCACTTGTCAATTCTCTATAATCCTAGTGTTATTGAGAAGATTGTCAGCTGGGTTGCTGGCAGAGATGTCTACACTGAGGCGAGGTTGAGGCTTAGCTTAACCTTGGCATCAAGTGTGCTGGCAGTTGTGCTGATGGTTCTTGTCCCCTGGTTTTTCCTGCGGGAGCGCCGGACAACTACGGAGGGTGAGATGAGCAATGCGTGGAAAATGCTCGTAACCTCTGCTGCCGCAGCTCCCCTATCCTTCCCGCTCCTCATCCTCCTATCTGAAGCTACCCGCGCGCTGGTAGCCAGCTATGTTCTTGGGATATTCTATAGCCTAGCTCTGGGGGTGCTGTTTATTAATAGGAAGAACTTTGTGCAGGTGAGAAGCCTCCTTCTCGGCATGAAGCCGAACCTCCTTCTTATAGGCACTGCTCTCACCATCTACTCGTACACAATGGTTTACTCTGCGCTTCAGCCCTTCCTGAACGTCATGCCCAGCGTGTACAGAGCAGGGCTGGTAGTGCTCCTCTACCTTCTATTCCTTCCACCGGTAGCCGTCCTAGAGGCATTTAGCTTTAAAAACGGCAGCAACTTTGCGGTCTTCCTGGGCAGATTAGCGCCGAAGCTCGTATGCTTTGCTGTTGCATGGCTAGTCCTGAAGGTACTCGTGGGGGGCGACTACGCTGGTTACTTCTTCGTAGTGTCCTACGTGGGCATCCTACTCCTAGCTCCTCTAGACATGCTAGCATCCGTAACTGCCTCTAAGCGGCTAGAGGCTGTCAACGTCATTTGGCTCCCAGCGGTTTTAAGCCTCGTGCTAGGCTCTGTAACTCCAGTAACCTAGCCCTTGCTCCTGAGGCTCCTCGCGGTACTTCAAGCAAAGCATTCTGGCTCTCAGGGATCTCCCGCGCAAAGCTAGTGCGCGTTGCCGGGATTACCTGTAGAAAGGGTGATCCTCTAATTCCAAAAATTCTTGTGAACACACGCTTGCTAGGAGTTAACGCGGAGAAAACAGTCAAGTATTTAGAGGTTGCAATGGCTTCAAGACAATTGATGAAGGTCATGAGGTCCAAGACAATCGGGTTATCGGCTCTGGCTCTTCTCGTTTTGCTTCTCTGTTCAGGGTTTGGAGCTGCGAATTGTCGCGCGCTCCCGCAAAGCACGCCCAACCCTGAGCACGTATCTCTAGTGCACCACCTGTGGCCTCAGGGTGTTCCGAGAGTGCTAAAGTGGTCCAAGCACGGGATTGCTGTAGGGACAAGTGCCGGCTACGTGATGGTCTTCGACCAGTACGGGGAGCTGAGGTGGAGCCGAAGGCTTAACTACACTCCCGTCTGGGGTGTTTCGTGGAGTGAGGGTGGTGAGCTAGCGGTTGTGACTCTGGGTCCGCCTGGTGTGCTTTACGTCTTCAATGCTCAAGGCGACCTGCTTTGGAGCAAGGAGTGGGATAATGCGCAGGCTCTCACGGCGGAGTGGAGCGGCGAGCTCCTAGCTGTTGGAGCAGGAGGAGGTCTGCTGGTTTTTAGCAGGAGAGGCGATCTCGTGTGGAACTCCACTGGCGACACGTTAATCGTTTCCTGGCATGGTGAGCGGGTTGCTGCTGGGAAATATGTCGCCGAGCCATCCCTACATGGGTGGGCTTTACAGGTATTTAGTAAGGATGGCAAGCTGCTCTGGAGCTACAGCGGCGTCTACCACCATCTAGCATGGAGCGATGAAGGCTACCTCGCTGGAGCTGACAGGTACGCGGGAAGAATCAGCGTGCTTGATAGTACTGGTTCCTTAGTCTGGGAAAAAACCGTTGAGATGAAAGAGATTGGAACACTTAAATGGCTGGGAGAGCTGCTCGTCGTTGGTGGTGATGGGGGAGTTTTAGCCTTCGATAAAAATGGACGACTAGTCTGGAGCTATAAGGGTAGTTTTGTTGAGGCTTTATCTGCTAGGGGAGGAAGTTTAGCCGTTGGCGACTACACTGGGAATCTCACTTTGCTCGATGCAGGCGGGAGAGTTCTATGGAATTACTCGGCCTATGGCTATGTGTGGTCCATAGACTGGTATGGCGAAAAAATCGCTGCAGCGAGTAGCGATGGCTATGTTCAAGTGCTGGATGGGGAGGGGAGGCTCTTGTGGAGGCGTAGGGTGGGCTTTAACGTAGAGGCTGTATCAGTCAGTGGGGATCTTATAGCTATTGGTGGCTGGGACGTATATACCTACGTCCTCGACTTTAATGGAAGCCTGAAGTGGAGCCGGAAGACAGGGTGGGTGCATCACCTGGCTTGGCACGGGGACTACTTAGCCGTTGGAGGCTACCATTATACCTTCGTTTTCCACAGGAATGGTACACTAATGTGGTGGTTTAAGACTGGCAAAGTACGCTCACTTTCCTGGAGCGATGACGGTTTACTCGGTATAGGCTGCACGGACGAATATGGGGTAAACAGGCTCGCGGTTTTCACGTTGGGTGGAGAGCTTTTGTGGAGCGAGGTTCTTCCTAACTGGGTCACAGGCATCTCCTGGTCTGGGGATTTGCTTGCTGCAGCTGTTCCAGGGCATGGAATATTCGTCTCAGACAGGAGCGGGAGGTTAAGGTTCGTGTTTAGAAGCGTCTTCGAAAATGCAACAGCACCTTGGAGGGTCTCTGCGACGTGGTGGGGTGACCGGTTGATAGTGGTCACAGACCACGTGTACGCTCTTGACAGGGACGGCAAAGTACTCTGGGTTAACGAGCTTGTTCCCGCAGACATGCTAGCGCCTGGAGGCGAATTCGTCGCTGTGGGTTCAGGCAGGGGCGTCGCTGTGCTTGATATTGATGGGGAGCTTGAGTGGAGCTACTTAACCCCTGACTACACGTCTTCTAGGGAAATCTACACCAAGCCTTTCCTCGAGCACGTGTACTCCCTAAGCTGGGTTGACGGCTACCTCGTTGCTGGGGACCGCATAGGCAGGGTATTCGTGTTCAACGAGACTGGTGACGTAGCTCGGGTCTTCAGTATGGTTGGAGCTGTTTGGGCAATATCTGGGGGTAGTGGAGGGGTTTTCGTAGCCGGAGGGGAGGGCGGCTTGCTCATAGCCAAAGTCTCGCCTGTCGGACAGCCAGCAAGGAGAATCCTAACCCAGCTCCCCCCACCATACGACAGGTTTGAGCTTGCCATTGTTAACAGGACTCTGCTTAATGCAAGCGGCTCTCTGCACCTAGCGCCTTCTCAGCAGTTATCTTTCCAGTTCGAAGTCAGCGAAGGCGCCCCATATGCATTTCTCGAGGCAAGCATACTGTCAGCGCGCCCCGTGAAACTCATTCTTTCAACGCAAGGCAAGCATGGCGAACCACGCGGGACCTCAGCTGCTTTAGCGTGGATTGGCACGGAGATTCACGTTAAGGTTCCTCTCGAGTCAGGCCGGTACCTCCCTATTATCCTCTCAGAGGAGGAGACTGTGCTTAACTACACTCTGCAAGCCTACGAGGGCTTCCTCCCATCCTTTGAGGAGAGGAGGGTTTACCTGCCGGTTGGCATCGCTGACTACGGGTACGTCGACCTTCCTGAGGGTAGGGCAGGCTACAGGTACACTTTTGACGAGGCGTGGGGCTACGCTTCTATTAGAAACATCTCCGCTGTCAGGCCCTTCGACGAGGGCTTGGATAGAGGCTGGGTTACGCTGCAGCTCAACGCGTTTTTACATGTCAATACGGAGAGGGGGAAGCAATTGTACTGGATCCAGAACGTGGTGGTGCTAGACACCCTAGAGAAGAAGGCTAGATTTGCAAGCAATGTTTGGAATGCAACCACGTACCCTACCTCGGTGCTGGCAAGGTGGGCTACTGAGGGCAGGGGCTCCGTAGCTAGGGATCGGCGGGTGGGAGACTACTACTTCTACACTACGGATTGGGTGAACTGCAGCTACCCAGTGGAGGTCGCGCTCTACATCTCGGTGCGGATGGAGGAAGGCGCAGTCAGGCTGAGCTTTGGAAGCTTCCTGAGCAAAGCTGACTTCAATATATACGATGAGGTATATCTAAGGGTAAAGGCTGGCTCCGCCATTTTTAAAGTAGACCCCACGGAGAGTCCCTTACCGAGCAACGTGGAGCTCGTCTTCGCCGGCCCCCATAGCGGCAAGCCCAAGACCGTCCTCCGCGGAGTAGAGGCCAGTCTCAAGCTACTAGTGAGAACCGGGGGAAACCTGATCCCGGCTCCGACAGCCTTCAGCTGCGGACACGCTACTTACGAGAGGGTGGCTAACGCGAGCGTAGGGTACGGTGGGAACTACACTGCCGTTTTGACTACGGGGAGGGCTGGGACGCGCCAGGTCTATTATTCGGCGGGCACTTTTGCTCCCCTCTGGGTAGTCGTGGTTCATGACCCCCTAGGGCTCTACAACGGGCTGCTTCTCCTGAGGGCGGGAGAGAATCTCCCGCTTTTCCCGGGATACACAATCTCCCTCGAGAACAAGACCAGGTACGTTCTGAGGGGGTACACCCCTACGGGCAGGAACGAGGTATCTCTGGAGTGGGTGAGGCAATTCTACCTGGGCGTACAAAGTAGCTATGGGGAGGTGACGGGTGGTGGCTGGTATAATGAGGGGAGCTACGCGAGGGTGGAGCTTAGGGAGGTTGAGACTGGCTTCCTAGTTCGCAGGGTTTTCGAGCGCTGGGAGGGATTGAGACCCGAGGATAAGGTTCTAGCGCCGGGCACCGTAGAAGTCTACGTGGACTCTCCGAGGATGCTAACAGCCATATGGAAAACTGACTATACCCAGCTCGTAGTGTTGATGGTCGTGTTAGGCGTAGTGCTGGCGGTAGTTGCCTACTGCAGGCT
>JAJHRM010000160.1 GCA_020832965.1 Thermofilum sp.
CTAGAGGGGGTTGAGCCGGGCAGCCGCGTCCAGCCTACGAACTTCTGGCTCGCGATGTCGAAGTAGCCGAAGTAGATCCCGTTATCCATACCCCTAACGGCGACATACACCCGAGACCCATCCGCGTTCGCCGCGGCCGAGGGGGCGTCCGGGGTTGAGCCGGGCAGCCGCGCCCACGCGCTGCACGCGCTCGCGTTGCACAGGGCGTAGTATATCCTGTTGTCGAGACCGCGCACAACCGCTAGGTGAAGGGAAATGCTAGGACGCACCCATTTGGCTTTCTCCGAGATAAGGTTAATCACAATCTCTCTATAGAGCTTGGCTTCGCATAGCCTGCAGGCGGCCCTAATCGCGTACCTCCCACTAGGAACTGTCACGTGAACCCAGCTAGCCCCGGTAGGAGTAATGTTTAGAACAGGTTGCGAGTAGGATGTGATGTTGGCGAAGTAGGGCAGTGCGATGTTGTGGTTCTTCAGCCAGACCCAGTACGGGTGCTCGTCAGGCGGGATGTAGAGCGTACGCTTGACGTATTGGCTCCCTTGAGTCAGGAACCACTTGTTAACGTTAACCCAGTCCACCATTTCGCTGCCGTCCTCGAATCGAACTCCCATGTAGGGGCACCAGAAGTACCCCAGCAGCCTACCGTACTCGTCGCGGGGTTCCAGGTCGTCCATGTCGAGCGCAGCCTTGCTACCTTGGAGAGCCCACCTGCACAAGCTCTCGAGCGCTTGCTTGGCTTCCGGCCCCATGGGCTCGCTCAGCTCGTACGCGTCGTACCCCACCAGCCGGACGTAAGTCCCGTTCGACAGCCGGACCGTATCCCCGTCAACCACGTACCACAGCGACACAAGAGCGGAGTCGGAGTCCGGCACCTCGAAAAGGTAGTAGTTGCAGATGGGGGAGGCGAAAACCTGCAACGCTGCCAGAGACACGGCGAGCGCTATAAGCGCGGCTCTCCGCATTGTTTTATCTTCCCGCAAGCGGCTTTAAATCGTTTTGCTCCCCCCTTCTCTCCAGATAAGCTCGGCAGCTTTTTTGCCCTTCGTGCTAGGTTTCCGCTCGTTCTCAAGGTAGTTCTCAGCGCGCTCCTAGCTCTATTTAACGCTTTTTAACACGCTTAAAGTTAAAAGTAAAACAAAGCTGAAAGGTAAAAAACAAATGTTTTAACAGTTTAAGACCCGGGCGTTGCTGATGGAGCGTTGAGCGTGCTCCCTCCCAGCTGCTTCCACGCGTCGTAGCTGTTAGCGCCCAGCCTGCGCGTGTAGTAGATGCTGCTGTCGCCGCCCCTAACGACCAGGTAGAGGTTGTTCGACCAGTAGGTTGTAGCGGGGCTCGAGGGGGTGGAGCCTGTCGGCACCTGCTCCCAACTGCTCCAGCTACCAGACCACACTCTCACGTAAACCCGGTAATCGAGACCCTTCACGCTCAGGTATAGGCGCGAACCATCCGTAGCGAGAGAGGGTTCAACGTCCGTGCTACCGCTGACCGGAGCCCAGGTGACGCTGAGCGTGCTCGGATCCACTTGACCGTAGTAGATGGATTTGCCGTCGGCGCCAACGACGACTAGGTGTAGCTTACCTCCCATGTAGGCGGCAGCAGGACCCTTAACCGTCGACCCACTACTCAGCGGCTTCCAGCCACTCCAGGTTCCACTTGCTATAGTGTAAACGTTCACGTAGATACGGTTGTCGCCCCCTCTTACGACTAGGTAGATCTTCGAGCCGTCAGTTGCCAGAGCAGGCCTTGAAGGCGTAGAGCCAGGCAGCCTCTGCCAAACAACACTACCACTACCGATAGAGTCCACACGGCCGAAGTATATGCCACCGTCCCCACCCCTCACGGCGATATACAGCTTCCCGCCAACGTAGACGGCAACCGGGGTGTCGGGCGTGGAGCCCGACGCCAACCCAATGTAGCTGCAGCCTGTCAAGCAGGTGCGGTAGTAGATCCTCCCATCCCTGCCCCGCACGACCACGATGACATCAACCGTGGGAGTGGCCTGCTGCTTGAAAACCGCTACGAGGTTGTGGGGTTTATCCATCGTAACCGTTATGCTGGTGGAAGTGCCGGCAACCTGCCCATCAAGCTCCCAATGGTCGAACACGTAGCCCGACGAGGGCGTCGCCGTAACCTGGACGGAGACTCCCCGATCGTACCAGTAGGATCCCGGAGCGGGGTTCGTCGTGCCGCCGGCAGAGGACGAGATCTTGAGCAAGTACTGACGAACAGTGTAGGTCGCCGTCACGGTCGTGGAGGAGGACACAGTGCCCGAGCAGCCGGAGACGCAGGCGTACTTCGTATCCGAGGTTGCCACTTCGCTATCGTAAGCGTAGCCCTGCTGGCCGGTCAAGCCGGAGACAGTCAAGCACTGCTGGCTACTCGTCCACCTGCTCCCACCAACCGTAACACCCCACGTGACGCCTGAGGGCAGACCGCTCGTGCAGAACGTCACCGAGTAGGTCTGGGGGTTGACGGTGCCCGAAGCAGTGGCCGAGGAAGCTTTGTAGACACTGTCGCCCGAGAAGGCCGCGGAGACTGTCATGGTCTGCGGGCTCGAGACAACGGGAGCGAAACACGTCGTGCTAGCGGTGCCGTCGCTGCCCGTGACAACAGAGGAGGGGTTGCACGTACCGATGTTCGAAGCCCAGGTGATCGTCTTGCCTCCCAATGGGTTCCCGTACTGGTCCTTCAGTGTCGCCTTAAACACCACGCTGCCACCCGAGGTCACGGTGAAGCTGGAAGGCTGGATCGTCAGCGTAGTCGCTATCCTCGAGACATCGATGGGGATGTCCTTGTACGTGCAGCCCGCAAGCTCGTCGTAGCTCTTCGCGAAGCTATAAGAGTAGCAGAAGCCCACCCTGATGTAGTGCCTCCCCTCGGATATCGTCGTCGGGAGCGTAACCGTGCAGCTCTTGCTCTGCTCGTTGCCGTAGTTGCCGTCTATGCCATCGTATATTTTGCACAGCTCCTGGGTCTTCGCCCAATCACCGAAGGCGTTAGCCTTAACCACGCAATCCCCTGGACACAATCTGTAGAAGATCCACTTCACCGTAAACGTCGTTGTACCGCCTGGGTGCAGAGACGAGGGAGACGCGGCTGCGTAGGTTATCTCAGGGTTCTGAGGAACATTAACGGTAAGCGCGTTCGAGTAGTATTTTACATCGAAAGCCTGATCGTAGTTGGAGTCGGGCCATAGGCTAAGTATAAGTGTGTACGTTTTACCCACGAAGGCGTCCTTCGGCACGGTAACCGTTACAGGGTAGCGTTGAATACCAGGGGAAAGTGTTAATTGACCGGTAGAAGCTATCAAGTGGAAGACTTTATTAGAGCTGTCAATAGTTGTTTCAATAGAACATCCAATAACCACTTGAATATTGTGCCTGAAGGGATTGTAAATTTCGTATGTAAGTGTAATGCTACCTCCAGGTTTAACTGTTGTGCTAGATAATGCATAGTTTGTTATTTGCGGTCTACTGACTTGCAGGTTATACTCGTTTTGAGCTCCTCCAGCGGAGTATGCATACACCTGAACTAATACGTAAGGAGAGCTCCCTGGCTTGACGTATACGTAATCGGGATATCTACCCGCTTCAGCAGAGGCTATATTCTGTCCGTTGCTATTATAGATGTACAAATCGTAATCCGTCCCAGAACTCCCCGTAATTGACGCTATAAAAGAGTAGTAGCCACCCCAGTAGGGATTTGAGGGCGAGTCAAAGCGGTACCAGTGACTCCCATATTGAGTTGCAAGCGTCCCCTCAACCCCGCAGGCCGCGCCAGCACCATAAATTCCCATAGGATTCCTCTGTGCTGTGCCCTCATCGGGCTCCAACAAGCCTTCCGTCTTGCTCCACCGAAGCGCTGCTGTACAAGACGAGTAGAGGCACGAGGAAGGTCCCACCTCAACATAGTACACGCCACCGCCGCTCGACGTGTAGCTCTGCTTGAGCGGTGATGAGCTAGAGCAGGTGCCGCCTACTTTGTTCCACGCATTATCGTAAATTTTCAAACACCACGTGCCCGTGCCGCTCACAAAGCTAAGCTCAAAATTTACACCCTGCCCCGCTTTAAGAGAAAAAGTGTAATAGGCATACCGCCCAGCGCTCAAGCTCAGAGTAGTACCCCCAACTCCCAGCTGTTGTATACAACCGCTTCTGCTCGTGGCTGGAGGGTACACGTACGTTAGCACTGGGTAGCTGAGCGCTAGAACAGCTAGCGGTAGGATAAAGTAGAGCAAGAGCCGCCTTCTCATAGGGGTTTCTTGCCATAAAAGTAATGATAAGTTATATAAATACTTTGCGGTAGCGCGCACACTGGGAGAACTACTATAAGCTTCCCCTATCTGGCAAGCCCCAGGAAAGCCTCAAGCTAGTATAAAAACTCATAACGCTCCTGCTTTTGCTATTCCACATAAAATTAAAATTTTATCCTACAGTTTTGAAAAGCAGCGACAAAAGGCAACAATACTGTAACAAATAGAAAATTAAGAGAGAAAATACTCTGATTTGTTATGTGGCTGAAGGGGAACTTGGAGTTGTTCCACCAAGGACTCTCCAAGAAGTATAGGAGTTATAACCAGTCCTCATAGTGTAATATATCTGGTTATTACCGCCTCTAACAATAATGTAGAGATTCCCATCAACAAACCATATAGCTGTAGCTGGGCTTGAGGGAGTGGAGCCTGTTGGTATGCGTTCCCAGCCGCTCCAAGAGCCAGCCCAGGTATTCACATATACGGAACCAACACTACCATAACCCTTTACAACGAGGTACAGCCTTGAACCATCCGTAGCCAGAGAAGGCTCTGCATCTGTTGAACCACTCAACCTACTCCAAGACACAGCTATGTAGCCTAACGAACCCGTAAGCTGACTCGGGTCCACTTGACCGTAGTAGATGGATTTACCGTCGGCGCCCACAACGACTAGGTGTAGCTTACCACCCATGTAGGCAGCAGCAGGACCCTTCACCGTCGAGCCGCTTAAACGCTTCCAGCCACCCCAGCTACCACTATACAAATCATAGACATTAACATAAGTACCATTATCGCCGCCCCTAACGATAAGATATATTTTCGAGCCGTCAGTTGCCAGAGCAGGCCTTGAAGGCGTAGAGCCAGGCAGCCTCTGCCAAACAACACTACCACTACCGATAGAGTCTATTCGTCCAAAATAGATACTTTTGTTATCAGCACCCCTAACAGCTATGTAAAGCTTCCCACCAACAAGAACAGCAGAGGGAGAATCAAAAGTGCGCCCTGAAAGCTTAACATAACTGCATCCAGACAAGCACGGCTTATAATATATCGAGTTGTCACTACCACGCACAATAGTTACAATGTTCACATTGTTTAAAATAAGTTTTAATCCATTGTTTATTCTACTCTCAGAGACACTGTATCCAGCCATCTGGAATAGCCAAGCCAGGTTCTGCCTGGCAAGATAAGAGTACAATGTAATCATTGTCTCATTAACGTTATAGCCATTTGCAGTTAGCTTATCTTTCATTGAGGTATTGTTGGCCCACAGCTGGAAAAATCGCCTATGAATATCAAAGCCATAAATCCTAGATAAATAGAAAAATATGAATTGTATACGTTCCGTCTGAGGTACAGTCTTGTCGCCAGCCAAGTAATCGAAGAAACCTGGGTGAGCACCTGAGAACCACAGCCTGAAATTTGGACCATAGAGGGATGTTATAGCCTCAGTTCCAAGATATGTTGCCAAAGGTTCACAGTAAGAGGGGCACTCAACGTAATACACCAGGGGTGACGTAAAAGAATACATGTGTCCCAACTCGTGGGCCAGTACAGCCAAGTATTCTGGTCTCACATTCGTTGGCCATCTAGCTATCCCAAGCCCAAGCCCTATAAAGCTGTATCCTCCCACCCCGCACCACTCAAAATTCACCTCCGCCCGATGAGGCTTAGCACCCAAATTCTCATTTGTCAGCCGGCTCAGCGCGTTGTAGAGATTCTGCACAGAGTCCAAAAATACCCCTGTCCTCACCTGACCACTTACATTGAATAAGTAGTCCACGGGAATGTAGACGCTAAAGTTGCCAATAGACAAAGTCCTATATGGAACAATATAGTTGTTACTGTACAAGGACCCATTTAGTTGAACCTTCCCCAGCCCGC
>JAJHRM010000161.1 GCA_020832965.1 Thermofilum sp.
AGCTAGACAAGGCGATAGAGGAGATTGCAAAGCTCCTGAGAGTTAAAGTAGTGTACAGGTATATCTGAGAGGTGACTAGTGAGGGCACCTTTACCTAAATAAAAGCGGAGTAGCCTGCCGGTGTTATTGCGTGTTGGGTGACCGCGTTGAGATGCGGTGGGCACCTCGAGGAGGCGGGTTCCCAATTCTCGGGTCTAGAGGTGCTTGAGAAGCTATTTACCGAGTGCAGAGGGCTTGCCTCGTGGCTGGAAGGTAAGGGCTTCGACGTAGAGGGCATACTCGAGGAGGGCGAGGAACTCCTAGACAACGCGCTGTGGCTGTACTGGCTCTTAAGGGACGTGCTGGCAGGCAACTGCAAACCCGCCGACTCATGGAGAGGAAAGCAAGGGAGTGCGTGCGAGGATGTAGAAGCGTTATATTTTGAATGCGTACATCGTGACATTAAAGATCGCGTGGAGAGACGGCGCTTGGTGGTGGCAGCCTTCGGGGTTCACGTATTCGTTGCGGAGTCTACCGAGAGGATCCCGGCGAGACAGTCAGGCTGGTATTAAGCGGGGCATCATGCAGATGGTGGTGAGCCGCGTAGGACGCGCGGCGAGGAACGGCAGGAACTAATTTTTATAAGAGCCTAAGGTATATAGGTATATAGGTGGTGAGCACGTGGGGGAACTAGACTTTACGGAGTGGAGGCTTAGAAGAGCTAAAGGGGTTATCGAGGAGTATGTTAGAGGTGTCAAGAAGCGCGCTTCGGACATCAACTGGGTCATGGGCGTGCTCAAGGGCAACTTCGGAGTTTCGAAGAAAGAGGCGTTGGAATTACTAGAACAGATAAGGAACGACAAGACGTTACTCAAGACTCCCGAGAGGTTGGAGAGGCTCGAGGCACTCAGGAAGAGGGTGGAGGCAGAGGAATGGTGAGCCCCGAACGAAAACGATTCGACGGGGCCGCACCTTAAAAATGCGTGGAAACGACCATTATGTGGTAGGGCAACATGAGCGAAACGCGTCCCCGTGAAAACGAGGTCGACATCTCCGAGGCTCTGGATAGATTAAGAGAGGAGATATTAAGGCTAGAACGCGAGCTCGGCAAATTTGGGTATGACTCTAGAAGAGGCATCGAGAGCTATAGTATTTCGGAGCTCAAGGGTCTGATCGAGAGAGCAGGCCCCGAGCGATCGAAGGTTCGAGAACTGCTTGTTAAACTTGTAAACATCCAGGAGGAGCTATACAAGGAGCTCTACCGTCTCGCGGGTCTTAAAGAATTGAACGTAGACACAGAAACTCCAGAAAAGAATGTACTAAGGTTGAAGAAATGGCTACTAGCAGGCGAAGTCGCCGCCTCGCCTAGCAACGTGGTTGAGGCCAAAACCAAGTTCGAGCGGGCTCTGGAGGCGGTCGTGGAGACCCTTGGGACTTGCCAGGAAAACTGCGAGGACAAACTGCTGAACGCCTTGAGGGGCATCTACAAGCGCGACTATGATCGGTACCGCGCGATAAAACACGCGCTAGAAGTGTGTGTTAAGCTGGGCTACACGGTGGACCTAAGCAAGCTCGATCCTGCGTCTCTAGAAAACGCCGCTAGGCTACTTAGCGAGTGCGCGAGGAACGTGGGCGTCCCTAAGTTAGTCGCGCATTTAAAAATGGCGGGGGCGAGAAGATGAGGGTCCGATTTACTATCGCTGACCTCTTCAGCGGCGCAGGGGGGCTCAGCCTTGGTTTCAAGCTAGCGGGGTATAGGCTGGCGTTTGCCCTTGACGTGGACTGGGATGCGGTGCGCACGTACAAGGCTAACAACCCCGATGTACCATGGTTATGCAAGGACATCAGGAAGGTTCTGGTCAAGGAGATAGAGGACGTCTCGGGGCTTGGAAAGGGGGACTTCGACATAGTGGTCGCGGGGATACCTTGCGAGGGATACTCTCAGCTCAATAGGAGATACGACCCCTCTGACCCGAGGAACTACCTTTTCCTAGAATTCCTTCGAATAGTTAAGGCCCTCAAACCCAAGGCTATCCTAATAGAAAACGTGCCTGGCATGCTTAGGAGAAGCGGGGGCCTCTTTAAACACGCGGTTGAGGAGGCTCTCCGCAGAGTAGGTTACACCGTTTTCACGATGGAGCTTAACGCCGTAAACTATGGCGTCCCGCAGAGAAGGGAAAGAGTGTTCTTCGTTGGCTTTCAAGGTCTCGTTAGGGCTTTTGCGCCCCCGCCTCCTACATACTGTCTCCCAGCTAAAAGTATCCTTGCCTATGTAGGTAAAGAGGGGGTGAAGGAGCCTAAGAAGTGTTTAACCGTGTGGGATGCAATATCGGATCTACCTCCGCTAAAACCGGGCGAAGCGAAAGAGAACTATGAGGATCCACCAAAGACGGAATACCAGAAGATCATGAGAGAGGGGGCAACTAAGCTATACAACCATGTCGCGCCGCGTCACCCGGAGTGGACGATTAAGCGCATCGCCGCGACGAGGCCCGGCGAGCCTATTTACGAGACGTTTAAGCAAAGAATAAGACTAAAGTGGGACGAGCCCTCGCCGACGATTCCGGCAGGGGGCGTGAGACCTCAGTGGTTTTTCGCTCATCCAGAGCAACTGAGGGGTTTGACGGTAAGGGAGGTCGCGAGGCTGCAGTCGTTCCCAGACACTTACATATTCTACGGGAGCATGATTAAACAGAGAATACTCGTAGGAGACGCCGTTCCGCCTCTTCTGGCAAAGGCTATAGCCGAGCACCTTAAAACGTATTTACGTGAACTGTGAGGTGCGAGAATGCCCTCACACAGCGAGGATATGTATAAAGAGATCGCTAGAAGATTGCAAGACTGGTGTACCGCGAGTTGCCGTAAGTATCCGTGGAGGGAGAGAAGGGACCCTTACGTCATTTTAGTTACAGAGCTCCTGCTTCAAAGGACCGGGGCCGAGACTGTCGCGAAGATCTTCGAGGAGATCTTCTCGAAATATAGAACGATCGAAGAGCTGGCCTCGGCGAGTTCCGAAGAGCTGCGCGGCCTCTTCTCCAAGCTAGGACTTCTATATCGAGCTGAAAGGTTGCGCGAAATGGCCAAGGTCATTGTTGAAAAGCACGGGGGCAGGGTCCCGTGCGATATGGGAGAGTTGTTGAAAATGAAGGGTGTGGGAGTGTATATAGCCTCGGCTGTGCTGAATTTTGGGTGCGGCATTCCCACGCCAGTTGTAGATAAAAATGTCTTGAGAGTCCTAAACAGGGTCTTCGGTGTGACGAGAGAGAGTAAATGCCGAGAAATCATCTCAAAGCTTTACAGGGCCGGCGATAGTGCACTTATAGCCTTCGCGTTAATAGACCTGGGGGCCATGGTGTGCGTGGAGCCTCCGCGGTGCAAAGAGTGCCCGTTGAGTGATGTCTGCGCCAAGCACCCCCTTAGGAAGGAGGAGTGGAGGATGTACCGAAAGGTGTTGCGAGACGGAAGAGTGTTACTCGAGGAACAGCCCGTGGATTAGCCGATCACCGGCTAAAATCCTTGCAGATACTTCTGGGCAACGTAGCTTTTCTCTACCTCCGTAGTCGTGAACGTTGGTGGTGGAGGTTTGAAAGTCCTCGTCGGAACGTCTATTTTCGTCAGGCTGAGATCCCCCACGTAGCACACAGTCTCTTTCCTTATGCTGTCCCTTATCTTAACTACACAGTCTTCATCTTTGATCTCATAGAGAAGTACCGTGGGGGGTTTGACGACTATTTTCTTCTTGCCTTTCGAAGCAGCATTAAAGGCGGGCACGGCCATATAGGCGAGGTCTAGGCTGTATTCGTCTGGGATGTACTTCAGCTTGTTCTCCCTCCCCACGAGCACAGGGTACGCCTCTACCACGTTTGGACACAGTTCTGAGCTCGCGAGCACCTGAGCGACCCACGGCACGTATAGCAGCACCTCGGCCAAAGCCTGTCTATCGACTACATCCTTCTTGAACTCAAAGATGTAAATAGCATACCT
Organism: Thermofilum sp.; assembly: GCA_020832965.1. Next base: position 3,964 of record JAJHRM010000161.1, read on the forward strand.
ACCCCTAGAGTCGTTCCACAGAGTTAAGGTGAAATCGGCCGTGTCGCCTGTATATCCCCACGGAAACTCCGTTGTCCACCACTCCACCTCGTGGAGTGGCAGATTTAACGCGCGCTGTATTGGGCTGCCAGGGTTGTCAATGTTCATTGCAAAGTACAGGTTGAGGTGGAGCTCGTGTTCAAGAACCCACCCCCCTCGCCTCTCACCGACGGCTCTTAGAAGCCTTGAGGGCTGGTTGTTGTGATCGCATATGTCCTGCTTGGTACCCGGGTATGTTTGTACTTGCACATTCTCGATTACCTGGCTATCCTCGGTCGCAAGCATGTAAGCGATCTTGACCGCTTCCTCGGGGAGGAGAGTTCTGATGGACGACCCCTTGCCCGGCCCCATGGCGTTATCCGTCCTGCTTATCCATATCAAAGGGGAGATTGTAAGGTCGCTATAGACCCTATTGTCGCCCGCTGTTTTCTTAAAGACTTTTAGGGGCTTTATCAGGAGCCTGGCCGAGAGTACGACTTTTGAGTAGCGTTCATTTCCTAAGACAACCCAGCCGTACTCGCCTCCACAGAGCAAGCACTTCTTTGATTCTCCCACTAGACCCCCTTCGCCAAAATTGAAGGGAGAGCCGCAATGAGGGCATTTTCCTAAGATTTCATAACCGGTCTTCGGGTGTTTAATGTCTGTCAGGTCCCTAAAGGGCTCAGACGCCACTATCCAGATCCCTCTAAACCCCCTCCTGTTCCATATGTCCCTAGGGTATTGAGGGTCCGCCTGAAAGAAAAAGACAAGATCGCCAGGTCTCGTGCTAAACAGGTAAGCAAGCATTGAGTACCTCCTTCTACTTCGCTGAGCGAATCTCTGGGGGGTGAACTTTTCCTTTGTAATCTCGGCAGGATCCGGAACAGCAGCGAACCCGAAGTCTCTCTGGATAGGATATGTTAGTCCGTTAATTGTGAAAAGGTGGGCGCGAGGGGCAGGTCTTCCTTGATAAGGTTTCAGGTACTTCCAGATAAGTCGGGCGAACTCGTGCGGTTCGTTGAGCGGGTCTACAGACTCCATTATATCTAGCAGCCTCTCGACGCGCATGGAAGGTCCCTCATATCTCAGCTACCCTAGAGTAGATTAAAAAGTAGTTTCCGAGCAAGCGTCTTAGCTTCGAGTTTGCTGATGCTGCGCGCTCGCGAGATCGCCTCCCCGCAAAGTAGAAGCATGTAAAGTCCGAATGCCTTGTAAACGGCAATAGTTTCCTGAACATGCCTTCGTCGCCGGGGTTGTTTAAAATCGTTCCGACTAGTTATCGGCTAATTACGGGAGCGCGGACGCCCGTCCTCTACTGTTTCTTTTTCCATGCATGTTCTTAGCGCCTGTTCAAGCTCTCTCATTTCATCCTCCACGATCGCCTGTACTCGTCTAAGCCACTCGTAGTGCTCTCGAAGGTACTTCTGCGGGTTGACTTTTAGGTACTCCTCCGTGGCCAGCTTGTCCATCTCGATCTGGTGCAGGAGCGCCCTCGCCCGCCACCACCTCTCCCTTATCTCCTCACACCTACCCGGCACGCGCATCTACCCCGCAGATTACCTAACCATCAGGGGGCTAAAGAGGCCTTTAAAGCCTTTCATCGGGGGTACGCCCCTAGCCTGCCCTTGAACTTCAAAGCGTCTTCAATACGCTTTTTGTTGGGTACCGTGTTAAATTTCGCCAACACGCGGAAGGGTTCAAGCTGGGTGTTAACCGGCTGTTCTCGGCTGGGTTGGAGTCGGGGCGTAACTAGAAAATACGCGGAACGGATTTTGGGAAGCAGAGTTTCATTGCAAACGGGCTTCGCTGGTGCTAGGTTTTAAAAGATCACCAGGGCGATCAGCCCCGTACAGAAACGTGCCTTTTTGGCACTATCTTCCATGCACTAGTAATCTCCTCCAGTCGCAGAATACCGTGTTCTCGTATACATCGTAGTATACCAGGTACCTGCCATCTACGGGCTTCGCTAGATGTAGCCCTAAGGTCTCGTTGCGTAGTTGCCACAGCTCTGGGTAGCCTGCGATCTCAGCTATGACCACCGTGGCGTTCACCACCGTCCTGTTAGTCAGGGATGGCCACATTAACTGCACAGTGGTGGTGTTCAC
>JAJHRM010000162.1 GCA_020832965.1 Thermofilum sp.
GGCTCCCACCTCTACGGGACCCTTGTAGTTCAGTATGAATATGGGTATTACCACCTTGTCGGGGTACTTGGTCTTCAGAACACAGCTAACTGCAGTACCGCTTGGTGCGGGGATGCCGGCCGCGCTGTCAGTCACGTTCCAGCCATCAACAAGATCCTTAGTCTCTTCAGCCATCTTGAGAAACTTTCTCGTAGGTACGAACTCGTGTAAGATTTTCATGGCGCTCGCCGAGACATTCTAACTTAAAGTTTATTTAAAAATTTTACGCTCCTAAACTTATCACTGGGGCGCCTAACACTTGAGAAAATTAAGCATTAAACGTGGAGAGCTATTCATTTCCGCTAAGAGCACATTAAAGACAAGGCTAAGCTTTAGTGGGGATGTTCAAAGTTTTAGGGTATGCTGCAAATTCTCTAAGGGTTAGCGTGCTCTAAGCCTTAAGTGAGCAGCCGGGTTAACGTTTATTAAAAAGGGTTGGCAGAGTCTCAGGAACCACTATGCCGAGTGATAGCTTCGAGAAGGCTATAGTCTGCTTTGATCCTCATGGTAGAAAAGTGGAGGTAAAGCGTGGGCTGACATTGCTGGATGCTGCTAACATAGCGGGCGTGGGGGTGAGGTCCGAGTGTGGTGGACGGGGCACGTGCGGGAAGTGCTTAGTGGTGGTTAAGGATCAGAGGAATTTAAGTCCGCCGTCTGATAGCGAGGTTCGTCTATTATCTGGCGACAAGCTTAAGGCTGGATACAGGCTTGCGTGTCAGAGCATTGTTAGGGGGGATGTAGCAGTCCTTGTCCCACCGGAGAGCAGGCTTGAGGCCAGGAGGATTCTAGCTGAGGGCCTCTTAAGGCAGTTCGAGCTTGACCCAGCGATAAGAAGCGTGCGCGTAGTTCTCCCTAAGCCGAGCCTGCTGGATACGACGCCGGATTTCGAGAGGCTGTGCAATGCCCTTAAGGAGAGGGGGTTCGGCGAAGTGGAGATGGGGCACGAGCTTATGCAGAGGTTACCGGTGATCCTGAGGGAGGCAAATTGGGACGTTGAAGTTGTCTTGTGGATGGATAGGGAGATAATAGCGTTAGAGAGGGGGGGCGAGGAGAGGGGGATTTATGGAGCCTCGGTAGACATAGGAACCTCAAAGCTCGTCTTGCACTTGGTTGACCTGAGATCCGGCGAGACGGTCTCCGTGAGGGTGGTCGAGAACCCCCAGATGGTTTACGGAGAAGACGTGGTCTCGAGGATAAACTACGCCGCTCTTGAGGAGGGTGGGCTGAGGAGGCTTCAAGGATTGGTTATCGAAGCCATAAACTCTTTAATCGAAGAAGCCTGCCTGGAAGCAGGCATAGAGCGGGACAGAATATACGAAGTCACGGTTGCGGGCAACACGGCAATGCACCACATATTCTTGGGGTACCCTCCTAAGCAGCTGGCCGTTGCACCCTACGTCGCTGTGGTGAGGCGATCGGTAAACGTGAAGGCGAGGCAGCTCGGAATTAAGGTTTACGGTCTCGCAAACGTCTTCGTTCTCCCGAATATTGCGGGATTCGTGGGTGCAGATGCCGTGGCAGATGTCTTGGCTACCGGCATCTACGAATCGGACGATATGAGCCTCCTCATAGACGTAGGAACAAACAGCGAGGTTTTCGTGGGGAATAGGGAGGACATCATCTCGTGCTCTACCCCCGCAGGGTCAGCTTTCGAGGGAATGCACCTAGAGCACGGGATGAAGGCGGTGGCGGGAGCTATTGAGAAGATCAGAATAGACCCTGAGGATTACGAAGTCGAATACGAGACGATAGGCGGCGTCAAACCTGTGGGGATGTGCGGGTCGGCTGTTGTGGACGCCGTTGCTGAGTTGTTTAGGTGTGGCCTGATAGATGAGCGCGGGCATTTCAAGAGGAACGTAAGCACGAAGCGCCTACGGCGGGAAAACGGCGTAGCAAGGTTCGTGGTAGCTTGGAGTGGCGAGTCCGCAACGGGGAGAGACATAACAGTAAGCGAGAGGGATATCCAGGAGATCCTGCTTGCAAAGGCAGCGATACGCGCAGGAGTGGCGGTGCTGATGGAGGAGAGGGGGGTTAAAGAAGAGGGCTTAGACCACCTCTACATAGCTGGATCCTTCGGGAGATACCTGAACCCCGAGAGCGCCCTCTTCATAGGGCTAATTCCAGACATCCCCCTAGACAGGATAAGCTTTGTTGGAAACACAGCTATAGCCGGTGCGAAGATGTGTCTCCTGTCGAGAAGTATGAGGAGGGTCGCTGACGAGCTCTCGAATAAAATACGCTACGTGGAGCTGACAGCGCACCCAGGCTTCCGCAGGGAGTTCACGAATGCCCTGTTCATCCCGCACCGAGACCTAAGTAGGTATCCAACAGTGATGAAGCACATTAGTAGAGTGAGCGCGCGCGCACCCTCATAGCGCCCGTCATTTTTTGCACATTTTTCCACTCCCCTAGCCACTCGCTCCTGTAGTAGAGCGGGCCCTTGACCCTAGCACAGCCATTGACAAGGTCCCTTAACAGCAGTCTGAGCTTCTCTAAGTTCTCGCCCCTCAGCGCGCGCTAGGAAATCTGGCGCGCGTGAGCCTGGGCTAGTCTGCACAGATGTAGCCGCATCCTCCAAACTCGATCGTGGAAACGTCTACTTGCAGGTTCTTGGCGAACTTTAGTATGAGCCTGGCTGTTAAGCCGCGTGCTAATCCCAGTGCAGCTTCGCATACCGCAGAAGCCTCTTCTGATAAGTAGTGAGATGCTGATTTGTCGAATAGTATCTCGGAGGACGGCGGTAGGCCCTCTTCTCCAGCCCACACAGCCAGGACTATCGGGACTCGTGGTAGTGCATACACCTTTATGGCGGCATCCCCTATGTCTACTGGCTTGTAGTCGAATGGTTTCGCAACCGTATATAGTAGCTGTGGGTTTTCCCCGAAGATCTTCTCGAGGGCGGCGATGTTCCTCTTAAGGTTTGGGCAGTGGACGAAGGGGCACAGCTGCCTCGATAAAGAGACGAGTTCGCCGCTTTCCCCAACATCGGTCTTTGTCTCGGCGTAGAGCGAAAGGATGAAGTACATGCCGATTCTCTCTTTCCGCGTTAAGTGCTCCCCCAGGATATTGTCGTATATGTCGCCCGTTCCAAGATCCAGCGTGAGTCCGAAGAAGCTCAGCTTGTCCCCCTTCTCGAAGCCCAGCCTCCCGGGCAGAGACTTTATCTTGTCCCTCACTTTTTCCCATGAGTAAAGCTCCCAAAAGGACATTGCTACCATGATTTCCAGCTACTAAATCATATTAATGTTTTTTGCGATTTGGTGCGCTACTCTCAGAGCCTCAGAGTCTTTAGGCAGGTTTAGTAGTGGTGCTCCATTGGCAGCATACTCTACTATGTTTTTGTCCTCGGGTATTGTGCCAGCATACTTTAGCCCTATTTGGGAAGCCCACTCGACTACGGCCTCTTCTCTTCTACTCGTCAGCCTGTTCCCCACGACGTATACTTCATCAGCCTTTAGGTCCACCTCCCTAATTATCTCCTTAATTTTCTCGGCCGTTTTTAAGCTCATAAGGGAGTTGTCAACAACTATGATGAATGTGTTTACATGCCTATCCAGTCTCCTGTTTAGATGCTCTAGACCAGCCTCCATGTCCATTAGGACAACATCGTAGTGCTGGACAAGCTTGCCTAGAATCCCCGAGAGAAGAGAGTTGACGTAGCAGTAGCACCCCTCGCCCTCACCTCTACCCATTGCAATGAAATCGAATCTCTCCGCCTCAACGATGCAGTCCCTCGCGATGTAGTACTCCAGGAGGGCGCTCTTCTCGAAGCCGTAGCTATCGAGCTTCTGAAAACCCCTTCTAAACTCTTCGGCAACATCGCCAATAGTCTTGTTGACTTGTATCCCCAGAGCTTGTGGGAGATTCGTCGCAGGGTCAGCATCCACGACTAAGATCTCATCGTTTGCTGATTCATCTAGTAGAACTCTGAGGAGGAGTGTTGTAAGCACAGTTTTGCCTGTACCACCCTTCCCAGATATCGAGGCGTAGAGGGGTCTCCTAGGCATGGTTAACGCTCACCTTACTAGGGGGTTTCCAGGGCTTTATATTTCTGCTGGCGTCCCTCCACGTAGGGAATAGCTCTTTTTTCCCCGGCAACATGAAGCCTGCCTGGTACTCCTCCATGAAGTCGGGGTCTAGTAGTAGCTCGATGGATGCAAGTAGCTTTGCGACTCTTTCAGCCTCGGCTCTATAGTCCTCTGAGAGGAGTGTGAGGATGGCTCCTCCTAGCGAGCCATTACCTATGTACTCAACTTTTGCGCTTGTGAACTCGGGTATCATACCTATGGTCATGGCGCTGTTTAGGTTCAGGTAGTTTCCGAAAGCCCCACACACGTAGACCTTGCTGACGCTGTGAACCGTGAGAAGCATCTTCTTTAGTAGGATTGACACAGCGCTGCAGACGGAGGACTTGGAGTCTATGATGTTGTACAGGTCCTCCTCGGTGACGACGATGTCTCTCCCAATGGCAGTCTCCTCGGCTGGCACGACAACGTACTCATAACCCTTCTCACCCTTCCTAATGTACGGGCAGCCGCAGTCTCCGTAGAACTTTCCAAACACGTCCACCAGGCCGCTGACAAAGAGCTGGGCTAGGAGGTCAATGTAGCCTGAGCCGCATATTCCTATGGGCTTAGCATTTCCTATCGTTCTATAGACTGCCCTGCAGGTTTCGGGTTCTATTGTGACACTCTCAATAGCCCCAGCAACAGCTCTAACTCCATGCGTTAAGCCCCAACCCTCGAATGCGGGCCCCGCGGGCGCCGTCGTGCCAAGGAACCAGTCTTTGCAGCCAATTACGACCTCGGTATTTGTGCCTATGTCTACGAGGAGTGCTGGTTCTTCAGAGAAGTTCAGCCCGGCCGTTATTATATCTCCTATGACGTCGCCGCCCAGGAACCTGCCAGCGCATGGAAGCACGTACACATCAGCATTACTATTCACGCCGAGCCCCAGATCCCTCGCCTCCAGCCAGTGCGGGGTTCTGGGCACTTCTGCCCGCTCTTTAAAGGATTTTATAAGCGGGTAAGGGTCGAGGCCCACGAATAGGTAGGTCATTGCAGTATTCCCCGCCGCTGTAACCATGTATATGTTCTCTCTCGGTACCCTATGCTTCTTGCATAAAGCGTCGATTGCGGCGTTTATCGTCTCCACGGCGGCTTTCTGCATCTCCCTCGACCCATCACTCCTATCGAGCACGAACCTTATCCTGGAAACTATGTCTTCGCCGTAAATTAGCTGCTTGTTAAACTCGGATACCGCATCCAAAACCCTGCCCTCACCAATGTCGATTAGAGCTGCAGCGATCTTTGTTGTACCGATATCTACAGCCAGCCCGTAGAGTCCTCTCTCACCCTCACTAACATCTAAGATTCTCCCCCTGACATCGCTCAGCACAGCGTAAATCCTCTGCGCACCCCTGCTCTCAATCTCGGAAAGCTTCTCTAAAATGCCAGCACCAGGCCTGTACGTTTGAAGAATGTTGGATAGGCTAGGTAGGGAGAGGTTTTCCTGCCTGATTGCAGGCTTGGGCTTGACACTTGGCAGCACTACGGATGATTGTAATCTAGGCTTCCCCATCTGGCTCTCGACGGGAATCTCGACTTCAACATCTTCAACGATCCTAGCTTGGCAGGCAAGTACGTAGCCTCTCTCAACCTCTTCACGCTTCAGCAGATCACTTCTCCTAGCCTCCACTCTACCTTTCCTCACGATAACCCTGCATTTCCCGCAGAGTCCCTTGCCTCCGCACACGCTTCTAACGCCAATACCGCACTTGATCGCTGCTTCGAGGATAGTGACACCCCTAGCCACCTTAATGGCAACGTTATGGGGCAGGAAGCGCACAACGCACTCTGCGTGCCTTTCAGCCGCCGTAGTCAACACCCACAAGTGCTGCCGGTTCTTAAGCGCTTAAGAATCTACCGTTTAAAAAAATACTCGGCTAAATTCTACGCCTCCTCTGTAAGCTCCCTGATCTTCTCCGGGGTCCAGTTCTTCTCCAGCCACTTTCCAATCTCCGAGGAGTCCATAGGTCCCAC
>JAJHRM010000164.1 GCA_020832965.1 Thermofilum sp.
AGGCTAGGGAGCATTTGAAGAGGAGGCGGTTGCAGCTTCTTGCATTTGAGGGGAAGGATTTGAAGGATGAGGAGATTGAGGAATTCTGTCAGAAGGTTGATTATGTGCTTGCCTCTGCTGTGGTGCTCGGCCTGTTTGGCCCGTTCAAGCCGGGTGAGCTTGGGTATGTGCTGGAGGAGTCGGACAGGAGGCTGAGTGTGAGGGAGATGGTGGATTATAGCGCATATGCTGGTAGTCTGGCCCTCTATGAGATTGGTCCGGAGGGGCACGCGTGTCATATGCTCACTTCTCATGCTTACAGGCCTGTCGAGTACGGGAATGTTGGGGATGTGACTCTGATGACGGTGTTTCATGAGCACTGCAGGGCGCTGGGTAGGGATTACTGGGGTACTATGAGCCCTGGAATATACAGGCTGGCGGTGGAGTTTGCTCATGATGCGGAGAGGGGGGAGCTGGTTTTCCTTGACCGGTATCCGGAGCCGGTACCCTGACAGAGGGGATGGGGAGGGTCTAAGAGTGAGGAGGGTAGAAGCCACATGAGCTTAGAGAAGGAGCTTCCATTTACTTCTGAACTTTGGAAAAAGCTTGGTGAGTATCTTGATAAGCACGCTATAGGTGGTCACAGGCTTATTATTAAACCTCTTGGCAGTGTCTCATATTATAATAAAACACCCGACATAGTGATTACTGATGAGGTTGGAATTCCGCTTCTCATAGTAGAGACTAAGAAGAAGGTTGAAGGGGGGCAAGAGGATCTCTACGATCCTTTTGGATCTGCTCCTATAGCTCAAGTGCTGTGTTATGCTGTCTTGGCTCTTCAATACTATAACTTGGAGAGGACGCCTCTCTTTGCCACAGCGACTAGAGATGTTCTAGTGCTCTTTAAGAGCATTGAGAGAGGTGAGCTTGAAAAATTGGTGGATATTGATTATTGTTATAAAAAGCATAGGTCCCCAGAGGATTGGGTCAGGGCTTTCAAGTGTGGGGCTTATGTTGAATTGCTCAAAAATTACGTTATTGATAGGTTTGAAAAACCGCTTTCCGATGACACGGTTAAGAGGCTTTTTGATTGTGTAGGGAGATGGATTCGGGGCGAGACGTTAGCTCCTGCTCAACTCTACAGGGTACTGGTAGAGGAGTTCAGATTCCACATTGAGGAACTTCACGATCAGTACGTTGAAGAAGCTGTAAAAACGAGAATTCTTGAAGATTCTGAATACTTTAGAGAGCTCCACGAGCTGGCGCGAGAGCAGGGCTATAGGAGGGGTCTCTTAAGCCCGGGACTCTTCTCGTTGCGGCCTCGTGAAGAACTGGGTGTCGGGAAGAAAGTCTGTAACCTCTTAGCGGAGGTGATAGCAAGAAGACTATCAGGTAGCACGAGCGATCAAGACCTTTTTAATGCGTTGAGAGATGTAACTGAAAAGGAGGTCAGAGAGCTTCTTGTAGAATACTGTGAAAAAGCGAAGGAGAGAGCTCCTCGAATATGTAACGAGAAGGTTCGAGGAATAATCTCGTTTAGAAACTTGTCGAGAATGATGACATACGTTCTCGCAGCAAAATTACTAGCCTATAAAATCCTGGAGCTACATTACCACGACATACCAAGTCTCAAACCCTTGGGTAATGTTGTTGAGATTGATGGTAAGAAAGTGGAGATTAAAGACTCTAATGATATAGTCAAAGCCTTGAATGAGTTTTTCACGATAGTCTCTGATAAGATAGAGAAGAGGATACATGTTCGGGACTTCAAACCCCTTTTCGAGACGCGCCTCTATGATAAAATAGTGTTTAAGGGTTTGGGGGCTCTTCGAAGGATCAACGCACTAATAGAGACGGCTGACGCTGTAAAAGAGGCGCTTAAAGGATTCTCAGGCATAATAGGGTTCGTCTATGAGAGCTTCATACCTCCTACTGAGAGACACCAGCTTGGAGAGTTCTATACTCCACCAGCTGTTGTTAGGTTGATCACAAAATGGTGCATAAGATCAGGGAGGGACAAAATCTTGGATGGCGGATGTGGATCGGGGACTTTCCTGATGGAGGCCTATAAAAGGCTCCTCTACAAGATGTTCAACAAGGTTTATGGCGATAGCTACCCCTCATGCAGGAACGGTCTAAACGAGCACCAAGAGATCTTGAGGAAGCTCTATGGAGTTGATATCAATGCATTTGCATCTCAGTTGACAGCTCTTCACCTGATGCTCATGGAGCCAAGGTGTCCGTTTTCAGAACTTAACGTGATGTGTAGAGACTACTTCTCCTTTAAAGTCGGAGAAGAGGAAAAGTTCGACGCTGTAGTGGGCAACCCACCATACACTAGGTGGGTCGAGATACCCGATGAAACTCAAGAACTTATAGAGGAGAAGGTCGGAGACCTCGCCAAAAATTATGACCTGATCGCCAACTTAAAGAGAGGACGGGAACCTGGCATCTACGTTTACTGGATTCTCCACGCTACCAAGAACCTCCTCAAAGACGGCGGAAGACTGGGGATGATAATTTCAAACATGTGGCTTCAAACAGACTACGGTATTAGCTTCGGCAGGTTTCTGCTGGATCACTACAGGATAAAGGCCCTAATAGACGTATCTTACAGGCTTTTCGAAGCCCTGATATCAACCGTCATAGTCTTAGCTGAAAAAGAACCCGACAAAAGCGCTCGCGATAATAATGAAGTCCTCCTCGTCAGGATACCGCCCATAGACAGCAAGCTAAGCAATAGGGAAGTGGAGACAAAGCTCGACGCGATATTAAAGCTCATCGAGGACTCGATTACGCCCAACTATGGCTTCAATGAAAAGGTTCTAGAAAAGTGCAGAGAAGAACATGGAATTTGGTATGGGCTTGTGAAGCAATCCGAAATCCCGAGAGATAAGAAGTGGATTAGCCTCTTTTTCAAGGGGGTTGAAGATGTAGTAAAGGGCTTGGAAACAAACCCCCTAATGATAAGGGTAGGCGAATGGTTCAAGCCAACAAGAGGCAATAGTATATGGTCCATATGGGCTCTTGACAATAGAAGTAGGCCTGATCTAGGGGCTAAGGAGTTCTTCTACTTTAGTGAGGAGAAGATCGCTGACTGGGATGGGAGGACAAAAGAGTTTGGGGAGATGGTAAGGTCGTACTTGGTTCCAGCGATAACAGCCTCTAGATACGTGAAGACCTTTACCTTCACAAATGAGGATTGGGAAGAGATAAGGAAGAGGGGAGAGGGGCATGCTAATGCTTACATTTTAGTGTTGCATGAAGTTAGGGAGAGGCTTCCACCACAGTTGCAGAGCTACATCAGGTGGGGCGAGACTGAATGTAGGACGAAAATCAGGAGGACTAGGGGAGGCGGTAGGAAATGTAGTGAGGCAGAGGCATGCGAGGCTAGACAGAGAGTGGGAAAGCCATATTTCTATGGATGGTACGACTTAGGAGGTTACATACCGACTCCCATAATGACTGTATATCAACCACGATATCACCCGCAATTCTTCCTGTGTAAAATGCCTATAGTAACGTATCATGCTATAATTGCCTTCATACCAAGAGTTAAGGTCAAGATGGGCGATGAAGTCTATGACCCTTCATACTTTAATGAGGCTTATAACAACATCATAGATGACGTGAAGGAAGATGTTGAGCTAAATGAGGTAGAGCTCAAAGCGATACTGGCCTATCTCAACTCTACGTTCAATTGGTTATGGCTTGAGCAGAACGCTAGGTACATCGCCAAGGGGCCCTTAGGGCTGGAGGCAAACGTAGTAGAAAGAATGCCAGTACCGGACGTGAAGCACCTCAACAGGAACTACGTGAACGATCTAGCAAAACTCTTCGACGAGTTAGACTCCATGGCTCGACAGTTCATCACAAAAAGCTCGAACTCATCAAGCTCTGGAGAAGAAGAGGAAGAAGGGGGTGTCAAACTTGAGATGTTCAAAGCCCTTAGGCCAGTATTTAGAGCTATAGACAGCAAGGTGTCTGAAGTGTTAGGACTCACAGTTGATGTGGATGAGCTATGGGACTACGCTTGGGAAATGATGGAGAGAAGGATCAAGGGTGCTGGTAGAGAAGTCAGGCCCGGAGCTGAAGTGGAGGTAGAAGTGGTTCCAAAACGCAGGAAAGGGAAGAGGAAGAGGAAAAAGGTCTCACAAGATAACATACTGCCTCTCACTAAATGGTTTGACGAGGTATGAAGAAAAATTATATGGTTGACACTCTCCACAGCTAAAGCTGGAAGCCTCTTGCTTCTAAGGTGTTCATCGGTGGCTGTTTAGAGCCCTTCTAGTCGATTTTCATGTAAATTAGTCCTGACAGTACCCGAAGAATTGAAAAGAAGTCTCCAATTCTGGTCTGCTTTTTTTGCAGTGTTTTTGAAAAAATATCGAAGAAGGAACTTCCTAGTGTTTTGCGAGAGTTTCCAGCAGTTTTAGCAGGACTTTCAGTGCACTTTCATCGTATTCTGCTTCTGCCAGGATTTCAGTAAGCGTGTGCTGTGTGACTGTTTTCTCATTGTATTCTGGGTCGATTTCAAACATGTCTTCTGGGTCGAGTCTTCCTTTTGTTTTGAGGGTTTCCTGGATTTTTTCTGGACTGGCTTCTTTTAGGAAGAGGGGAATAATCCCCCTGATTGTGAAATACTGTTCTTGAAGGGGTAGTAGTATACTTCTCTTAGGGTTTCAAGGATCATTTCGAGTGTTACCTCATCGTACAGTCTGACTGGATTTGCGGGCGGGATTACACCTTTTCTTGCGAGTATGACGATGAAGTTGCTGAGGTTGTAAGCGTATATTTCCTCTAATTCTGTTTTCTTGTTTTTGACAAGGTGTATTAGCTCGTGTGCGAAGAGCCAGTCTGCTGGGGGGGGATTGTCCTGAACCAGACTGCGTTCGTGTTCTTGTAAGCTTGCCCGTATACGGTTTCTCTTGGCTCGGCTGGTGGTTTTTCAAAAACTTCAATCTCTTCTGGTTTTGGAAGGTGGTCTTCTAAAGCCAGGATCTGGTAGATTCTGGCGTACACGTCTTCAAACTAGGCGCATTTGTCAGTTTCATGTCCCCTCTCCTCCTTTTTTCGAGTAGTTTGGGATGTTTTTAACATCTTTTATTTTTCAAAAGAGAGTTTTAACTAGAGGTTGCTTTTTTCTTCACTCTGGAGGGTGGAGGAAGATCTTTTAGCAAGCCATTTCCGGTTGTAGTCTATGTAGTACTGTGTTCTCTTTGGATCGTAGTCTTTTGCAAGTTTGAATACTGCATGTATCTGCTCGTCACTCCAGCCTTCTTGGATCATCATTAGAATCAGGTGGACTCTGGCTATGTGTTCTACGGCTCCCTCATTCACACCGTGCTGGGCTATCCATTTGCTCTTCAGGTGTATTTCCCTGATCTTCTCATCTGCACTGAGTTTTCCGTGCCTTCTCAGGGCCTCGACATAGTATGCGATCCTCGCCTTTCGGCCTTTCGCCATTCTCTCGCTCAGCATTGTTCTTATTGATTCTGGGAGTTCCTGTGTGGTTCTTGTTTTCTCCTCCTGTTCTTCGTGTATGAAGTAGTCTGCGATTTCCAGCGTTTCGGCGAAGTCGCTGTCGAGCTCTGCCTCCGGGACATCCCAGTTTCCCCTCTTTACAAACCTTATCACGTCGTTGAAGCTCATGCGCATGAACCTGAACGCGCTGATTGGAGTGCACGGGAGTTCTGTTTTTCCGTGTATGCTGAATGGGACTCTTGAGAGTCTTGCTATTTCAAAAACCTGTGTATCGCAGGTTTTGAGTCTGAGTCTTTCCACGACTCTTGTCCCGAAGGCTTTCAGCGTGTCGGGCCTGATGTCCACCCTCCTGAAGACCACGTGCACGTGGAAGCCCTTTGCCCCGCTGAACGTTATCAGGGGCGGAACACTGAGCTCGCGGACGAGTTTTTTCGCCTCTTTCATTGCCATCCTTGGATCCTCCGGACAGTCAAAGTCGAAGAACATTCTGTTTATCACAACCTTGCCCCTGTCCCACTGTTTTCCGTC
>JAJHRM010000165.1 GCA_020832965.1 Thermofilum sp.
GAGGGTCGACCTGCAGGCGCTCCTCGACAGGTTGAGGGAGCTCTTCTCGCAGGACTTCGGCTTCGTAATCCTCCACGTGAAGGAGGAGGTCGCCGACAGCGTCTACGCGGCGCTGGAGGGGCTGCACCTGGGTGCGAAAGTCGTCAAGGTGGAGCCGCCCCGCGACTGGTCCCTCGAGGATAAGAGGAGGTTCGTCGAAGCGTGCTGGGGCTTCGTAAAAGTGGAGGGGCAAAGCTTCGACTGGATGTTCAGGGAGGCGGAGGAGAAGTTCTTCGAGGAGCTGAGCAGGATCGGGAGGAACATCGCCATCAGGCACTGGGTCGAGCTGGACCCGAGCGCGAGCGAAGAGCACGAAAGCATGAAGGTTTTCGCCGCCGAGTGCCTAGCGAGGGAGCTCGGCCGCAGAAAGGAGAGCGAGATCGCGGAGGCGCTGAAGAGCGGGCTCGTGAGAACCGAGCACGAGTTCGGCGGCGGGAGAGCCGACATCTACGTGCCCTCCCAGCAGAGGTTCGTGGAGGTGGAGACGTTCTACGGGACCGGAAACCCCCTCGATAAGCTCGACAGAATCACCCTGCGCAAGTACATCGACCGGGCCAAAAGGGTGGACGTCGTCATCCTCAACGGCCTCCTGGCGATCCTTTACGCGCGCGGGCTGGCAAAGTTAGCGAGAATCTACAGGGAGCACCACGGCATTACCGTAAACTTCTACGTATCCAACTTCAGGAAGAGGAAGCTTGTACCCCTGAAAGAAATCCTGAGCCTTGTCCACTAATGGCGTGGCAGAACGCGCTAGAGCGAGCTAGGCCCTCTTCCTCTCTTTATCCCGATGAACGATTTAGATGCTAAAGCTAAAGGTATAACGCGCGCTCAGTCCTCACATGCGGACTGCTTTGCTGTTTTGCTAGCAGTTTTGAGAATATCGCAGTAGCCGACGAGGATTATTGTCCAAAGTTCAGCGGCTAGAATCAGCGAGCGCGCTACGTCCTTCTTCCTAGCTATCAGCTCCAACGAAGTTTCACGATCTCCAACCTCAACATACCGGCCGCACTCGGAAAATACATCCAAGCAGATCACGTGATCCAGCAGTAGTTTTCCGTTCGGAAGCCGAAGAGCGCCCAGCGCAAGAGGAGCTAGCAGTAGGTTACTAGACCACATTATTTCTTCTAAGTCCGACTTAACCTTCTTAAGAGTGAGGGATTGAAATAGAGTTACGGGGTCTTCGCACGCGCTACGTAAGATTTCTCGCGCGTTCGGCGGTAAGCTCTCTAGCACCTGAGCGAATTCCTCTGGGGGGTTTTCCAGCATTTTTAGAAGATTCTCGCGGACAAATTCCCATTCGGAAAGGGAAGTTCTTATCACCTTAATTATCTCTTCAAGTTGCTCATAGGTTAGCGGCTCACCCTGTTGCACGTGCTCTTTAAGCCCAGGCGTCTTCTCAACAGTAGAATAGACAAACTGTATAGCTGCTTGAAAGAGCATCAGACGCGCACGAATGTAGTCGGCAGCCTTCGGGAATTTTGTCAGTCCACAGAAAACTTTCAATAGTTTGTTCGAGCATTCAGTTAAATTACCGCTTAAACTCAGTTGAAACTCCAAAGCTTTCTGAATACGTTCATAGCAAGAAGATTTTTTTATATCATACAAAATTTCTTTTATCGTACTCTCGTAACATTCAATAGTTTTTTCTATTCTCTTAGCTTCAGCTGGCAGGTCTCTAGAAATCTTCTTGATAACATTTTCCGTTTCATCGATTAAGGATTTGTAAGTATTCAGTAGAGGGTGATGACTCAGTTTCCCTTTAAGTTCCCCGATATTTTTCAATCCTGTTGCTACAGAAAAGAGTTTAAATGCTTTTTCAGCAGCTTGCTGAGAATGGAAAAGGGATTGCATCAAAAATACAGGATCAGCCTTGGACTCGGAATACAGCTTCGCTGCCAGAATTACATCTGTTAAAGCACTTCTGGCATAGTCTTCTAACCATCTCTCTTCTTCCAAAGTACTACCCACCATCGCGTCATCTTCCTAAAGATACAGGATAAATGCAGCGTTCAAGATTGCTAGGAGCCCCCTCCCTATGCCTGCGCCGCTAGCGCTGTCCGCGCTCTACGCGATTATCGGGCCCCGCACAAGACTCGCTGCCTAGCGCGCCAAGCGTGCGCACAGTTCGAGACATCTCCGCTGTGCAGGCTCACGAATGCGCAAGAACAGCCCATAAGGCAGAGAAAGCCACCTCTCTTGCATACGCTATGCCGATAGCTGTGACTGGGTTTGCGCGAAGATGGAAAACTTTTTAAGGGCGAATAAGATGGTAGTTTGGTGATGTGGATGGAATGGAACAAAGAATGGGAGAGAATACTGCTGCTCTCTAGGTTAAACGACGAGGACCTCGTCTGCGTAGCAGCAGCCGCGGGCTTGGCTGGATACGACGAGCTATGCAAGAAGGCGCGCCAAGGATACGTGTATCTCCCTGACGACGTGAGGAGCAGAGTTATCAAAGATTTGATGGAGATCGAGGATGAAAAACTGGTAGAAGCCTTTAGAAAAACTGAACCGCGGCTCTACCCGGACCTGCCATTCAGGGGGAACTACTACACCTACCTCGGGGATGGAGACCTGCAGCTTAAGAGCTCGTGGAGCGAGGTGAAAAGGGACGTGCACGAGCTGCTGGAGAAGGGCGGAGAGAG
Source organism: Thermofilum sp. (assembly GCA_020832965.1). Next base: position 2,685 of record JAJHRM010000165.1, read on the forward strand.
GATGTACGCGTTCCTGAAGGCTGTCGTAGAGCTGACCGAGGAGCTCTTGGAAAAGCACGGGCCCAGGTACTGCTACATCTTCGGCCCCGATTACGGGAGCATCGTGAGGAGGATGCGCGAAATCCTAGGGCGCCTCGAAACCCCGCTGCCCAGGGACTTCGTCCTCCTCAAAGCCTCCGGCATATACTACAAGTCGGGAAGCCGCCGATACCCCAGCCACTCGATACTGCTCGAGACGCTCCCCGCCGTGAAAGAGGCGCTCGAAGAGTGGGAAAGATCCTCGCGCGCCTTTAGGTGAGCAGAATGGCGAGCATCCCCGAGGACGCTCGAGCGGCGTTAGAAGCTTTCTATAAACATTTCGAAGCTTTGAAGAGAAATGCTGAAGAATTAAAATCTTTGATCGAGCAGGATGCAAAAGGGTACGCTGAGAAACTGCACGCACAATCGAGCTTTGCTCAGCCAGCGCTCGCAGCCGCGATCTGGACTACTGGGTCGGGATGGAAAGGACACGTGGAGTCGCTTGTGCAACGGTACAATATCGCCCTAGCTAAGCTCACGCACTTAATGTCAGAGCTAACGTCTACGTTAGGCGACAAACTATTCTTAGCTGTACCATTCCAGCTCCCACTTAACTCTCACAATGTAAGTTCTTATGACCTTGTGAACATGGTTATCGAGGGCTGCAACCAAGTGCTCGGTCTCATCGATGCACTCCTCAAACCTAAGCTTTCGTATGCAGAGCAGATGAGGTTGAAAGATCTAAGAAAAGAGGTAGAGAAGTTGAAGGATTCTAAGGTACAATATCATCTCTTTCAAGCTATCGAGGAATGTGAACACGGTCACCACCTGGCAGCAGCCCTTATTGCTGGAAAAGTCGCGAAGTATACCATCGAGCAGCTAAGGGCCCTCTTCAGTACCAAAAGCGACGAAGAGACAGCTGAGAAGCTGGCTAAGGCTCTCGGCGTAAAAGATGACGATCGAAGATTACTCATAGAAAAGTACTTGAAAGCGTGCAAGCTCGCGCGTCACTTCTTCACGCACGATCTCAACGCGATCCCGAAAGCTTTGGATGCCTTAAGCTTGATTGCCGACGTGACTAAGCTTGCCGAGTGGTTATCTTTAGTAGTGAAGACAAAAGGGTAGCAATAAGCCCGCTCGCGTTAAAGTCGCGCTGTTGCTAAACCGCAAGTGCTTAAAGAGCGCTAGCCTTTTAACCAGGGAAAGGGCTTTCCGCGCGTGCCCAGCTACTGGACGCTGAGCGGGACGCTGGAGAACTGGAAGGTCGCTTTGGAGAAGGGGGTTTGGGGCGTGAGCGAGAGGGCGAGGGGGCTGTGGGCGAAGGTGCAGCCCGGCGACATCGTGGTGTTCTACGCTACGGGCGCGGGCGTGATCGGCTACGGCGTCGTGGAGGGCAAGTTCGAGAGCAGCGAACCCCTCTGGCCCAGGGAAAGGGAGGAAGGGAAGGTCGTTTGGCCCTACCGCCTCAAGATCAAAGTGGAGAAGGTGTTCGAGAAACCGAAGCCCAGGCCGAAGGGCATGCTCGTCGCCTTCGCCATCAACAAGCTCAGCGAGGAAGCGTTCAAGGAGCTGCTGAGCTAGCTCGACGGGCTCCACCGCAGCTCCGCGGCGAAGCCCTCCTCGAGCGCGCGCGGGAGAGACGGGCTTTCCGCGGAGGTTCAGCGCGCCGGTTGGTGCACTTTCGGTGAACGCTCGGGCCCTTTCGTGCGCGCTTGCTGCAATCAAAGCTTATTAGCTAGTTCCAGCGAGTTTCCGCGATGGAGTCGCTGCTCGAGTCCCCCCGCTTCCCCGTCGGCGTCGTGAACCAGGCTGCCGCGAAGGAGAAGCAGGGTGGCGGGAGGCCCGAGTTCTGGGAGATGGTCTTCTGGTGGACGAGGAAGCCGCTCGCGAGCGCTAGAGCCGTGCTCGCCGCCGCGGCGCTGCCGGCGGACGCGAGCGTGAGCACGTTCGTCAGCCAAGTGCTGCGCGCCAGGGTGAACATGAGGGGCGAGGTGGAGAACGTCCCGCACAGGGAGAACCCCAACCCGCCGCAAGAGTGGAGGGAGCGGTTCGCGAAGATGAAGGTGCTTGACCCCTTCGCCGGCTTCGGCAGCATACCCCTAGAGGCGGTGAGGCTCGGCTTCGGCGAGGTCGTCGCGGTAGAGCTGCTCCCCACTGCTTACATATTCCTCAAGGCGGTCCTCGAGTACCCCAAGTGGGCGGTCGAGAAGGGCCTGGGGCAGCAGCTGGTCAAGGACGTGGAAAGGTGGGGCAGGTGGGTGGCGGAGCAGCTCGCCCAAGACCCCGACATCAAGGAGCTCTACGACCCGGACGTGGCGGTCTACATCGGCACATGGGAGGTCAAATGCCCCCACTGCGGCAGGTACACGCCCCTCATCGGCAACTGGTGGCTCGCACGAGTCTCCAAAGCCGCGGCGGAGGAGGAAGAGGGGGGCGAGGAGGGAGAGGAGGAGGGGGCTAGGAGCGGCTTCTTCAGCAGGCTCGCGTGGATGGATTGGGAGAACGGCTCGGTTAAGGTCGTGGACCTCAACAGGGAGCTGAAAGCCAAGCTGATCAAAGCGAAAGTGAACGCGAAGCAAGGCTACGTGGAGGTCGGTGGCAGGAAGTATAACGTGAGGCGGCCGAACGTCGACGCGCGCCGCGAGGCGGCGACATGCCTTTACTGCGGGAACCAGATCCGCTACTACCTGCCCAAGCTGAACCGGCACAGCGTCGAGAAGCCGAGGGGCGCGGAAGCCGTCTGGTACGTCAAGCACGCGCTCAGAGAGTGGAACCGGCTGCTCGAGGAGTACTTGAGCGGGAGGATCGAGCTGGAGAAGCTCCTCGAAAACCCCGCCAGGCCAACCCTCCTCGCGAAAGTGAAGGTGAAGGAGGGAGACCTCGAGTTCGAGCCGGCGACTAAGCAGGACGCGGAGAAGCTGTGGAAAGCCCTAGAAAAGCTAAGGAGGATGTGGGGTGACCCGGATATACCGACGGAAGATTTATGGAAGTATACTTCAGGAACTGCTGGAAATCTGAGTATAATAGTTTGGGGTTTCGATAAATTCTATAAACTTTTCAACCCGCGCCAGCTCTTGACTCTCGTCAAGCTGGTTAGGCTGATCAGGGAGGCTGGCAAAAAGGTTGAGGAGGAGAAACTGAGAGAAGGGTGGAGCGAGGAGGACGCGTTCAAGTACGCGGAGGCGATAACAGCGTACCTAGCAATAGCGTTAGCGAGGTTTGTAGATCATAACAACCTTGTTACGCTTCTGCATCCGTCTAATCCTATGGGCATAGAGGTAGC
>JAJHRM010000166.1 GCA_020832965.1 Thermofilum sp.
CCGGGGCCCGTACGTCGCGTTGAGGAGCGCCCCCAGCGCCGCGAGCTCGCCGCAGCGCAGCGAGGCGGTGCCGAGCGGCGTGCCGTTAACCGCGACCGGTACCCTGTACGAGGCGGGGTAGGCGGGCGCGCGCCCGCCTCCAGCTCGTACGTGTAGAATAGCATCACGCCAATCTTGAGACCTCAGCGCGCTAAGCTGCAAAAGGATTTAAAAATAGGGGCCGCGGCCGGGATTTGAACCCGGGTTCACCGGTTCCACGGACCGGCATGTTCCCGCTACACTACCGCGGCCAAGTACCTTATCAAAGGGGGGATTAAAGGTTTTACGGTCCCAGCAGAACGTAGGTCTCCTGAACCTCTCGCTCCCGTCGAGGAAAATCGAAGTCATGCTGTTGAAGAAAACCTTCGCCCTCTGCTCGAAGGAAGAGTGGACGAACTCCACTAAGCTCCTACTACTGAAATGGCTCAACTTCGTATTCAAGGCCCAGCTCTCCCAGAACCCCTCTAAGCCGTGGAGCTCTACCCACTACGGAGGTCGCCTCCCATCGCAGCACTTCAAGACATCCCGACAAAGGTCACGCTAGAGGGGGAGACCCTCAATCGGTAAGGCCCTTAATCGATATAATCTCGTCCCTCCTCACGCCTACGGCAGCGTAGGCCCAGTACCCGAGTCCATTCACCTTCACGCACACCTCGTCGAAAGCTACGAACCTCCTGGGGATCCTGGATGAATTTGCGTTCAGCCTCTCGCTGAGCTTTCTCGCCCACTCCCCTACGGCCGCCTTGGAGACCTTGTGCACCTCTGATAGGGCCTTGGCAACCCTCCTAGGGTTGGACAGCTGTATGTAGGATGCCAGCCCCAGCATCTTAAGCTCTAGGGGAACCTTGTTCCTCTTGAAGATGCCAAGGCTCTCGATCAAAGACTTTAAAGCCTTCAGTTGCCAGGTCTGATAAAGACGAGCGTGCGCTCCTCTTCACACAATCTTACCTCTTTATACAAATTTATTTTACGTTTATAAATAAATTGCTAAAAATCAGCGTCGACGTGACCCTCCAATTTATAGTCAAGCACACGCAAAAGTTTTTAATTGCGTGTGCTACAAAACTCTAATGACCGATGCTGAATTAAATTGTAAAAGATCGGTAGAAATCGATGGAGAACATTTAACAATAGAGGATATAGTTTCAGTAGCTAGAAATAAGTGTTCAGTTAAGTTGTCGGAGAAGGCGAAAAAGAATGTACAAAAATCAAGAGAGGTAGTTGATACTTTTTCAAGAGAGGGGAGAAAAATTTATGGAGTTACAACTGGAGTTGGTGCATTTAAGGATGTCTTTTTATCGCCTCAGCAAATAGAGGAATTTCAAGCAAATTTAGTAAAAAGTCATTCGTCCGGTGTTGGGAATCCACTACCCGAAGAAATTGTAAGAGCCGCTATGCTACTGAGAGCGAATTCGCTTGCAAAAGGTTACTCAGGAGTTAGAGTCGAAGTAATTGAAACTTTATGTGAGATGATAAATAAAGGAGTGCACCCAGTAGTGCCTGAAAAGGGCTCAGTAGGCGCAAGTGGCGATTTAGCCCCCCTGGCACATATAACTCTAGTAATGACGGGAGAGGGAGAGGCTTTCTACAGGGGAGAAAGAATGAGCGGAGGAGATGCTATGAGAAAGGCCGGTATTAAGCCAATTGCTTTAAGTGCAAAGGAGGGTTTAGCATTGATCAACGGGACAGCAGTTACGACTGCTATTGGAGTTTTAGCACTTTATGACGCTGAAAACGTTCTGAAATGCGCTGATATAGCCGCTGCCATGACTCTAGAAGCCTTATGCGGAATAGAGAAGGCTTTCGACGAGAAGATCCATAAATTAAGGCCCTATCCGGGACAAGCAAAATGCGCTGAGAATATAAGAAGACTTATTAAGAATAGCGGGATACTATCATGTGAAAAATGTAGAGATTCTCAATACAAGAGAGTTCAAGACGCATACAGTTTAAGGTGCGTACCTCAAGTTCACGGTGCTGCTAGAGATGCTGTAGATTATGTAAGAAAAATTTTGGAAATCGAAATAAATTCAGTGACAGATAATCCTCTAGTATTTACTGATCCGCCAGAAGTTTTGTCTGGTGGGAACTTTCACGGTCAACCAATAGCTATCGCTATGGATTTGCTGGGCATAGCTTTGGCCACAGTTGGTAATATTTCCGAAAGAAGAATCGCTAGGATTTTAGATCCTCATTTAAATGAGGGATTACCGGCATTTCTAGTTCCAAAAGAGAAAGGAGGATTGTGTAGCGGCTATATGCTCGCCCAATATACAGCGGCGGCACTAGTTTCCGAAAACAAAGTATTGGCTCACCCTGCTAGTGTGGATTCAATACCAACTTCCGCCAATCAAGAAGACCATGTATCAATGAGTACACTCGCTGCTAGGAAAGCCAGAGAGATAATAAAAAATGTAGAATGCATAATTGCCATCGAACTTTTATGTGCTGCTCAAGGAATGTACTTTAGAATCAAGGAATATGGTGTTCACGCTGGAGAAGGAACACAAGCAGCCTACGACTGTCTCAGGGAACATGGTATACATCCTTTAGAGGAGGATAGGAAAATATATGAGGATATTGAGAAAGTTTGTAAGCTTGTCCACACCGGAGAATTGGTAAAAGCAGTTGAGAATAAAGTTGGCAAACTTAATTAGTCTATAATTTATTAGCATAGTTTTTAATTCTTTATCTGCAATTCCTCTCTTAATCAACTCTGTTGCAAAAACTTTTGAGAGCATGTCAGGGTCGGGACTAAAAAACCTGTCCTACATCTGACGAGATAATGCATTTCTCTGAACCATCGGCCTTTATCTGCTCCGCAATTTTATCCATCGGATGTTATCTATTAAGTGCATAGAGTAACAATGCTCAATAAAAGCTCCTTTTTGGACAATTCTTTTTGTATTTCCACTGGCATATTAATGAGTTGATAGATAGGATGAGTGATAATAATCCTCTTTATTCCCATTTTTACTACCTCCTTTACAAGGAGAACCTTTGTAATTACTGCTGCAGGCGGTAACGGAACAGCCATCCAGAGCGCGCGCTAGGTTAAGAAAGTAATCCCTTGCTTTTAAGAAGTTCCTTGACTTTATCTACCAAATTTTCTTCAGGGACTTCCCATTGGTTAGCCCATATATCTTTTCTTTCGCCGACAAAAGGCATGGTGAGATCCTTTATAATAACTTTTCTGTTAGCAATTTCTTTTGGACCAGCAAATACTGCAATCGGAATACCTCGCTGATCGGCAATTTTTAACTGCCTACCAATTGGAGCCTTCACCATGCTTAGCTCTGTTTTTATTCCCTCCTTACGTAAAGCATTAGTAAATTGAATAGCTTTTTTCATGGACTCTGCTGACTCAGGTTCAAAAACAGCGACAAATACTTGCGTATTTGTTCTCTTTATTTTTGCTATCCCGAGTTTTTCCATTACTGAGATTATTCTCTCTAAACCAAATGAACTACCAGTGGCAGGTAAACTCGGACCACCCAACGTTTCAATAAGGTTATCGTAACGACCTCCCCCTGTAATTGAACCTATTCTAGCTTCTTTGACGATAGTCTCGAAAATCGGTCCCGTGTAATAATCCAAGCCTCGAGCCAAAAGGGGATTCACACGATAAAATTGAGAGGGAACGCCAAAATCGGCTATATATTCGAGTAATTTTTCTAGCGCATTTACTCCTTCAACTACTTCTGGCTGATTTGAGAAAATTCTGCTGATTTCATTTAAAATGTTTTCTTTTTCTAAACTAAGAAGCATATCTGTAACTTCGAAGAAACGCTCAATTAATTTCTGTGATACTCTCTTTTCTTTTAACTCTTTAGCAAGTTGTTCCCGGGAAACTTTCTCCATCTTATCCCAACTTCGCAGTAAAGTCAAGACTTGATCTTTTGTCTCCGCTCCAGTCGCTTTAGCAATGCCATTCAGAAGTCGACGATCGTTTATTTGTATCTCGAAGCTCTTGAAACCTAACCTCTCCAGTGCGGTATAAGTTACGGCGACGATCTCAGCGTCGGCAATTAGATCGGCTACCCCTACAATATCGAAATCGCACTGAATGAAGCGACGATATCTTCCTGCTTGTGGTTCCTCAGCTCGAAAAACGGGTCCGATGGCGTATCTCCTGTAAGGAAAAACAATCTCGTTTGCGTGCTGGGCGACCACTCTCGCCAGAGGTACTGTGTGGTCGTACCTTAAACCAATCCAATCGTCCCCCCATTGGAAGTAGTAAATTAATGGTTGCGCCTCTTCTCCATATTTTCCCATCAAGACCTCGTAAAGTTCGATTTCAGGGGTCTCTAATGGCTCAAAACCGAACTCTTCAAATACTTCTTGTAAGGTGTCAACCACTTGTTGACGAAGCAAAGCCTCGCCCCCTAACCAATCACGAGTTCCCCTGTAATTTCTGGCTGCAAGCTTTCTCACGTTTTCACCTCTTTTTACTTGGTTGCCTACTCCTCTATATAAACTTTTTGCGGTTATCTTACCGATGATAATTGTTAAACTATTTTGTGCGCTAGTAATTTCTAAAAATTTGAATACTATCTCTTCTAGCGAATAATTAATCCAAGGCTCATACGCGTGCTTGAAACGAAAATTTTACCAATTCTCAAAATCGATGAGAGGTGGAAGGAGTATGCATATGAAAAGCAGAACCTTTGTGATTACTGCTGCAGGAGGCAATGGAACTATAATTCGTATATTGGCGCACCCTTTATCTCATGCAGAATACGCTAGCCAAGGTAAGCATCTTCTTACGGAAATAGAACCCTTTGGAGCTGAGCAAGTGGGTTTTCTCATTCCTGAAACAATCGGCGGAGAGATAGCTGGGCATTTCGAAATGGCTGGCGAAGAATTTTGCGGAAACGGATCTTGAGCGGCGGCGATTTTATTCTCAGAGATTCGACAAAAACCAGAAGTTTCGTTTACAGTCTTGAAATTTAAAACATTTACTGCTAAAGTTAAAAAGATAAGTGATAAAACGTATTTTGTCGAGGGCATTTTTCCCTAGACTTTTAGCTATTCGAAAAGATATCGCTCTTCGAATTCGAGGAATGCCTCATCGCTTCCCTCATCTTTTCCCAACCCCCTTTCGAAGCTTCTACGAAATCGGCTTCCATCTCATAGCTGCTATCGTATCCCCCCTTCCCCATTTTCATAATTACCCGAGCGGCTTCCCTCGTAAGTTCTAGCAAGAACTCCCTTTAGGGTCAACTTAAGCAGCTCTAAAAGCTCATTTTTAATGATTTCGTAGATCTTATCGATTTCGCCAGCGCTCGTCTCCATGCGACCACCGCGCTCAGCGCTTAAGCGTCAAGCGGCTGCGTAAAAGTTAGCACAGTACGTTACCCCTCCACCTCGCCTACAACGTGGTTCTTCACGAAGCGCCGCACTCCCAGACTGCTGCGAGCACGAGCAGCCTGCCCTCCACCCTAGCCAGCTTCAAGAGAAGGCCCTTGCCCGCGTAGAGCGTAGCGAAGCTCCCGTTCCGGGGACGTGGGAGGGGTAAAGAATAAGGATGGGAACGTCTTCAGGGAAGAGACCGTGAGGCACCGCGAGGCGCGGAGCCCATGATCACCTCGAGCCTCCCGGCGCAACGCCCGAGGATTTATGGACGCCGGCTGCAGCGCTCATAGCAATCTACGCCGCTCTCTCGGTAGCTGTCGAGAAGGCTGTTGCGGCATCGAGTTCGCTGGGGCGCCGCTGGCTCAAGCTTCGCTAGCCGCCCGGCGCCTCGCTGGCTCCAACCGTGTGAACGCGCTGGACCGCGCCGTTCTCGATCGTTACCACGGTCGAGCCAGGCGGCTCCTCCACCTCGACGTGCGTCACCAAGAATATCTGGTCGAAGAAGCGGGTGAGCTCGCTCGCCAGGAGCTCGACGATCCTCTCCCTCCTCTCCTGGTCGGATGAGCCGAGCGGCTCGTCGA
>JAJHRM010000167.1 GCA_020832965.1 Thermofilum sp.
GTGTTCTGCGACTGGGACAGGCTAGTAGAAGGAGTAGAACTACCAACAGCAACACAGCCACCCGAGGAAACACCAACAGAAATCCCGCCAATGTCCGAGTAGTTCTAAACACTCTCAATTTCCTTTAAAATGCAACGAGAATGCACATAAAAATCGAGGTGTCTCCCGTGGACATAATTAATCTCGGTTTGGAGAGATAGAGAATATTTCATTAACATGTACTGGTTTTCGCTTTTCAGTGCTTGAGAAGGTGCAGGAGACCTCGCTTTTTAGACGTAGCACGCTGATTGTAATATCGGAAAATTGCCTCTTTAGCAAAGTTTATAAACCTGTGTATCATATATGTGTTTATGGTGTGTACTTTGAAACGCAGCCAGGAAAGAAGCAGAGTTAAGAGAGTTCAGGTCACGTTCACCGGGGAACAGTGGAGTCTCATAGAACGCTTCAGAGGGGTTATGGGTAGCGACGATGCTGAAATAATTAGGAATATAGTGCTTGCATGGTTGTCTGAAAAGTCCATTGTCGCGTCAATCGCTAAGATGAGACTTGAAGGTGACAAGGATGAGAAGCGATCTCCGATTACGCGCGGGGGTGAAACGATATGAAACGCTATACTGCAGTTGACCTCTTCTGCGGCGCAGGTGGGCTAACGCTAGGCTTCAAGCAGGCTGAATATAAAGGTTATGGCTTTAAAGCCGTCGCAGCCGTTGACGTTTGGAAACCGGCTTGCGAGACCTATAAAACAAACCACCCCGAAGTTGAGGTTATCTGCGGAGATATCCGCGAAAACTGGGTTAAACAAAGACTTGCCACGGTAACGGGTGGGCACGTTGATGTTGTAATTGGCGGACCTCCATGCGAGGCGTTCAGCCTCGCAGGGAAGCGGGACCCCAATGACCCCCGGGCTAGGTTGTTTTACGACTACGTAGACATTGTGGCTAAACTCCAGCCTTACATATTCGTGATGGAAAACGTTGAAGGGATTTTGACGATGTTGACACTAAGGGAGGACATAGATTATGAAACAAAGAGGAAAGTCTTGGACGCTTTAAATAGGCTTCTAGAGTTGGATAAAGTTGGCAAGGCTAGGAGAGCTGCCCCCCAGTACATCATTAGGGAAAACCATGCTAGAAGTTCAGAAGAAGCAGAGCTAGTAAAATTCGTAAGAAAGTACCTAGTGACAGCTGCTGAGGCGATCAGACAGGCGTTTAATAATATTGGCTACGACGTCGCGTGGAAAGTCCTAAACGCCCTAGATTATGGCGTTCCCCAAGAAAGGAAGAGGGTGTTCTTTATTGGCGCGAAGAAAGGTCTTGGCGTAGTCATTCACTTTCCGGAGAGAACTCACGCCCCTGAGGAGTCGATCACCATAGACGGGAGAAAGCTAGAGCGGTATAGAACCTTGCGCGATGCAATAGGCGACCTGCCACCTCTAGAGCAAAGACCGGACGACGAGGTTTACGAGGGGGGTTTCTCCCCGATATACATGTCAAGGAATAGGTATAAGTCATGGGACGAGCCCAGCTACACAATACTCGCAAGTGCGAGACATGTACCTCTCCACCCAGACTCCCCAAGAATGATTAAAGTCGACAAAGACAAATGGGCATTTGCCAACGAACCCGGCAAGAAACCTAGGAGGTTAAGTGTGCGGGAGTGTGCCAGGGTACAGACATTTCCTGACTGGTACAAGTTCGTGGGAAGCACGGTGGACAAATACGCGCTTATAGGTGACGCTGTCCCGCCACTATTAGCGAAGCGGGTAGCAGAAGCTACCCTAAGATCTCTAGTAGAAGCGGGGATCGAGCCTAGCTCCTAGCATGTGCAAGATTATAGGAGCATTTTTCACTAAGCGGGCACTTATAGCACTTGGGTTTTTCCGTACACACTAGGGCTGAGAAGTCTATTATCCCCCAACCAAGGATCCTGCTTTCCATAGGATCTCTAGGCGTTGTTAGCCTTAGTATTTCGGCGATCTCTCGGTCAGAGACCTCCTTAGGATATAGAAAGAACCTAGAGACAATCTTTCTGCTGTTGACATCTAGTAGGTAAGTAGGTACACCGCAAGCGAAGAGTAGAGTTGCCCTAGCTACGTAGTCGCCGACGCCTGGTAGGGAAATGAGATCCTCGTAACTACACGGCACGTTCCCGCCGTATTTTGTGAGCAAAGTAGTTGCAAGAGCTTTAAGTTGCCGAGCTCGCTGTCTCCAAAGTCCAAGAGGTCTGAGAATAAATGCTATCTCCTCTTCGCTCGCCTGAGCTAGATCTTGAACTGTTGGGAACTTCTTGAAGAACCCATGCCACACTTTCCTCACATGTCCAAAGTCTGTCTGCTGAAGCATCTTCTCCGTCACTAGCACCACGTAAGGATCCGAAGTCCGGCGCCAGGGAAAGTCTCGGAGATTTTCCCGGGTCCAGCTAAGGATCTTTTCCCGGAAGAATTCAACCTTCTCCTCGATATCTTTGCTCGAAAACATGTGAGGACCCTGGGGTCAGCGAAGTATCTCCACATCCCGCGAGAGCTGATGCCTCCATAAGTTGTCAAAGTGCTTCACAAACTTCTCAGTTAATTCCGCGCTCTCAACTATGACAAAGGCGTTTATCTCCGCAAATATGTCCTGTTTAACCACCTTAGTCTTTTGCGATCTAGTTTTTCTTGTTCTAACAGAATTTAGCCTCACTAAAGATTGCAGGTGTCTGTAAAGTTGTAACGCTGAGTTAACCGCGGTCTTCACGTAATCGACGCCCTGCTCTACTACGAGCTCCATAGCCCTCTCCCCCCATCCAAATTGTGTAGCAGTGAAATTAGCCGTCGATATAATGACCTTGTCATCCACAACTATGAACTTGTCGTGGACGAGTTTATTCACTCTCTGTTTAATGCCAGCGTAATCTAAGTGGCACTCAGCAAAAGCCGCCCTTCTCTTATCTGCTAAGCCGGCTGAGGAGACTTGCTTAAGAATTCTTGCGTCTAAGTTGGGGGCATTCCGCTTCTTCTCCGCAATGGCTTCTATCAATGTAGATCCTGCATATCCGTTGAAAGGTGCTATGTCATGTACATGTTGCCCGCAAACGAGGATCCTCTTCTCGGCCTCCATTATGGTCTCAATAATTTTCTCCCTAGCAAAATGCGTTGAGCCCCTTCCGCGGATCTTTATAAAGGGACCTGTAAAGAACGCTGAGTTTGTAAACTCTTCAACCCAGTCCTTTAACCCGTGCTTCCCTATGAAGACGAAGTCGGCAACCATTTGCAACTCGCGGGAGAGCGCCCCTATAAGGCTTGCGTATTTGCACCACGGAACTGCTAAGGTCTCTAGCTCTTGGAAGAACCTCTTAAAAGCGTAGCTGAAGGGGCTGCTACAGGAGGGATCTTCCAGCACAACGGCGCTTTCAGAGTGGTAGGGGTCTCCCGGGGACATATTGCACGACGTTAAAATGAGTTTGCAACCGCCATCCTTGTACAAAATATACCCCGCCTTAACATGAAAACTGTAGCTTGCTTTAGCTTCCGCGTACTCTGCGCCGTGCCAAATGTACATATGCGGATAAATAAGGAAAATGAAGTTACTGCGTGTGCTAGGGTTTTTGCACAACTCTGCCACATCATGATAAATCTGCCTGGCGTTTTCAATTTTCCTCTCGTCATATGCCGTTAGGGGGGTGCTGGTAACCACAACGTCGATTTGCATGGACCTAGCCAAACCCTTGAGCGTCTGGTAAAGCCTCGGGTTATTGAATAGGTATAGAGCAAGGTGGACCTCTCTAATATCGCTCTCCCTGGCCTTTAGCTCCTTTTCTATCCCATAGTACACCTCAGGATTGCTTCCGACATCCGACCCGGTAGAGCTAGCTCTCCCAGGGACGACAGCGTAGATCCTAGTAGTAATGTCTTTAAACACCGTCGCTCCCACCACATATTCATTCAGGAAACCTTAGTTAAAAGTATTTTTTATCCGCGTCACCCTTCTTTGTATAAGAACGCGGGGGTTACCGTGGTAAGTGGGCACCACGAAGATCTTCTTAAAACAACTAAAAGAAGCTACAAACGAGTAGGTACCTTAAGAACTCAACCACTATGAACTTAGCTAATAACAGGGTTGTGCAGATGGCGGGGAGAGGTAGATGCTATATTTATGGCTCTATGCATATTAAAATGCCTAGGGAAGATATTCTCCGAGAACTACTCAGCAAAGTGGATTATGTCCTATTAGAGGGGTTTAATGTAGGAGATTGGAGGTCGCTAATCAGACGGAAACCAAGTGTCACGCTAATAGTTCTAGGACTCTTAACATACTCCGTTATCCTGGATTTGCATGTTAGAGTTATGGATAAGTGGTATAGGTTGCGGAGGAAACCACCGTTTAGGGGGATATGGAATGCGTGAGAGACTACGCAGTGAAGTTGGACAAGAGGGTAGAGGCGGTCGATGCCAGTTTAGACGAGGTGTTTTCAGAGCAATTAGTAAACCTCAAGCCCACACTACAAAAATGCAGTAAAGTCTTTGCCATTTTCATTATCATCCTTAGCGCACTACTCCGCACATTACCCTATATGTATATGTTTTATACGTATGTAAATCCAATACCTTATCCATTTCTACTACTCATGATAGTCCTCATTATGGTTACTATTCTAGTCATTCCCATCACAGTATGCCTTGCTGTATTCGTTGGAAACATCAATGAATTCAGAGACGCCAAGGTAGTGAAGAGGGCGAAAGAACTTATAGAGATGGGTTATAGCGTGCTAATCGTGAGAGGCAAAAAACATGTGCCATTCTTAACAAGCGAGCTACAAAAACGCTCAATCGTCTGCGAAGTATATGAAACATAGTATTTTGAAATGCAAAATCGCCCTTAGTAAGCCAGCGACTCCTAGTAAACTCCTAGTTTAAAAACGCAGTTGAGCATGCCGAGAGCTAAACCTAGTCGTGGTTAAAGCCGTTAGAAGGCTCTTGAATAGATTGGAGAAACTGGAGAGTAGTGCATGGCAAATAAATGGGTGTATTCACTGGTATTCTACACTCTTTCGCCTCGATGTAGAGAAGACCCAAGGATCTACATCGAAAAACACAATGATTACGGCTTCAAGTTGTATCAACTTCATTAGCCAAGGGACCTCGCTATTAATAACCCATTTTTAACAGATGGTGGAGAGGGCTTGCTTGTCGAGTTGTTACCTCGTGTCGGCTCGCCTAGACCCCCGGTTGGCGTGCTTGGTCCGGGATTCACGCTGTGTGTTGTTAACGCTGGTAATGGACTGCGTGTTTTTCTAGAGTCTACTGTGAGCTCTGAGACTCTGTCGAGGTTTTACGGTGTTAAGAAGTCTAGCTATGAGGAACTACTTAGAGTACTTGGTGATGAAGTTTGGGTAGGTGAGGCAAGGCTTAAGCGGGAGTTCGACTTCTACCACACGGACATAATAGTGGCTGATATACCAGGCTTGGTTAACTCCCTTGAGAACAAGGGTGGCGTGTGCATCTCCGTCTCCCGAGACCCCGGGTTGAAAATGGTCTTCGCCTCTAAGGCCTCCTCGCTACTAAGCAAGGCTAGTAAATACCACAACAGTCTTTTAGACTACAGGGCAAGGAGCTACAGAAGAGGATGGGGAGGGTCCTCCTAGGCAAGATCCTGGTGTTAGCGCAGAGTAAGAGCGAGTTGAAGGTTATTGAGAAGCTCGCGGAGGCCTCTTGTAACGCCCGTTGAAGTGGCAGAGGAGTAGAGTGAGGAAGCTGAGCGAGCTCACGGAGTTACTTAAACCCCCGCAAACAAGCTTCTGGTGGAGGCTACTTGGCGAGAGAAATAGAATCGTGTTCACGGAGGATCTCCTACCAGAGGTAGTTAAGCTCCCAGACCCCTCGCTACACAGAATAGGCTTTGTTAGGGGTTCACCACTGCCACTAGTAATCCCAGCTAGGACTGGGGAGAAGACGTTTAGAATAGGCG
>JAJHRM010000168.1 GCA_020832965.1 Thermofilum sp.
GCTGGCGGCGCTGGTGGTCGCTCTAGTGTACTTCACGCTCAAGAGGGAGATTGAGAGGGTTAGGGCGGACTTAAGGGGCGAGCTGGGCGGCGTGAGAGTGGAGGTCGCTGACCTCAAGCTCAGGTCTGCGAGCGTGGAGCGCGCGCTGCAGGGCTTCGGCGAGACGCTCATCGAGTTCCTGGCGGCAAAGGGGGTGGTGAGCGAGCCCGAGAGGGTGGCGCTCCGCGGCTCCCTCGCCGTGATGCTCCCGCCGGCAAGGAGCAAGTACTACACGGAGGAGGTGAGGAGGAGGCTGCTCGAGCTGCTCGAGAAGGACGACGTGACCGTGGAGGACCTGAGGGAGCTTGACCGGATCTCCGACCTCATCTACAAGGAGTACCTGGAGACGGGGAGGGAGGACCTCATCAAGTACTACTACAAGCTGAGAATCTACA
The DNA here is from genome assembly GCA_020832965.1 of Thermofilum sp. Next base: position 435 of record JAJHRM010000168.1, read on the forward strand.
TCGCGCTCCTCACCGGCCTCCTCCGGAGCAAAGCCGGGCAGGGCCAGCCCGCAGAGGCGCTCGCCCAAGCGGGAAAGCGCGCCTAGGGACGAGCTCTAGCCAAAAGTAGTCCACATGCTTCTAAAATGAGGTTTTCCCGCCTGTGTGCGCGCGCAAATCCCCTAGACGCTGGTTGTTTGCCACGTAGAGGCTAGTGTGATTACTGCTGCTATTATGTATACTATGCCAAAAAGTAGGATGGCTAGGAGGAGGTTCAGCCCAGGGATCTCAAACATTCTAATTGTTTTATAAAGCGCCCAGCCGAGGAAAAGGGATGCGAGGAAAACAACTATGATCGATAGGAAAATTGACCTCAGGGTTTCCGCGACCTCCTCTGGGTCGTAGCCTTTCTCGAGGGTCTCCCGCTCGAGACTCCCCACGAATGTGGTGATGCCAGAGGTTATAATTGCCATAGCTGAGAATACAAGGGAAACTGGCAGACCGGTAAGAGGGCCTATTCCTACTGATACAAATGGCGATGAGTCAACTATGGCCAGCACTAGCAGGAGGGCTAGGAGAAGCTGCGCCGAGCGCTTAAGCAAGTTGTATCTCTCTTGCGCAACCCCGACCAATCCCAAGGGTATTACGGTGGTAGCCACCAACACTGTAGCGAGAATGCTAGACGGAAACAGGGATAGCACGGCTAAAAGCTCCAAAGAGATGGTTAACAATGCAAAGGCTTCTCTCATGGCGGCCCCCTCAAGGCTGAGTAAACCTTCACCACAGCTGTGCCGAGGCTCTCACACGCTGGGTCCCATGAGACCACTTTAAACCTCCTAGGCAGCATTCTGTAGTACTCTTGCCTAGAGATCATCCAAGGAAGCGTGATGCTCCTCTGAAGCATGTACTTAAGCGGGAGATTATCAGGGACAACATCTACAACAACCCCCCGAACATTCAATCGGTGCAGAAAAGAGGCAACTCTAATGGCGTCTCTGCGGGACTCTATATTTGTTATAAAGATGAGGAAAGGTCTAGCCACATTCACTATTCTAGTCAACCTTGGCTCGGGGCCACCCCTTGAAAACCCCTCTCCTGCCCTGAGAGCTACAAGCTTGCGCAAGATTCGTAAAAACTGCTCTTCGCTAGTAGACGGGTAAACCTGAGGCTCGGGTGGCAACCCATACAGACCCACACTTGCACCGCTACGTACAAACGACCTAGCCAGGGTAGCCGCCAGGGAGACAGCATACTCCAGCGCGTTCTCGACACTGGTGCCGACGAGCATGTTTGGCCCGCGGTCGATAACCAATATGATAGTCCTGGTCCCCTCTCTTTCGTACTCGTTGACCATTAGCTTATTTAGCCTAGCGCTTGCCTTCCAGTTGATGAACTTGAAAGGATCGCCCGGCAGGTATTCCCTTACATGAGAAAAGTCTATCGAGGGTGGTCCGACCTTTGCCCTCGGAACCCGTGGGACAGGTTCTCGTTGCATCATCTTGAGGTTCATCTTTGGAAAGACCATCTTTGGCAGGACAGTAACAGGGCAGCTAGTTTCCACTGCGCCAGAGATAGGGCGCAAAGCTCCAAACGCATTATAGTAGACGTACTCTGCACTCTTAAGAAGGTATTCGCCCTTCTTCAAGGCCTGAAACCTAATTTCCACTGTTTTATTAATTGTTCGGAAGCCTTTAAAGAACAAATGGACATTTGCACCGTCGAGAAGCCTGAAAGACTGGGCTGCCTCCGTGTTTGGATGCGGCGGCAGCCTGACTAAAACAATCCCGAAGCCTCCTCTAATGGTTACCTTTGCCCTCAGGACAAACTCGCCTCCAACCTTTACCTTCTGAGGCTCTGCTGAGAGTTCGACTCTTATGTTTGGCTTTTCCACGCTCAGCAGCCCGAAAGCGAGCAAGACGTTTAGGAAAAACACTGGTAAAAACATGTCAGGGTTAGAGGACAAGGCGGCAACTACGCCTATCACTACTGGAAGAACGAAAAACGCTCTGAAACTATCCAATAGCTCAGTGATTTTTAGCCCGGCTTCACTGCTCCAGGCTGCTCTCGCCAACACCATCACTTGGGGACAGGGATTTTTCGAAGATAATCCCTAACAATGTCTTCGCCCCTAACACCGTCGATTTGGTACTCGGGCCTGACTACGAGCCTGTGCCCAAGCACGTTGACAGCCACTTTTTTCACGTCGTCGGGAATGACGTAGTCTCTGCCATCCAGTATAGCCATAGCCCTAGAGGCCCTCAAAAGGGAAATAAGCCCCCTGGGGCTCGGACCGGCTAGCAGGCGGTTGTCCCTCCTAATCTCCGCAAACCTAGAGATGTATTCTATTACTTCGTCTGAGACCTTAACGTTCCTCTCTATGTATTCACGTATCTTGAGAAGCCGATCGCCACTTGTTACAGTCTTGACATATATAGACGGGTCGTCAGTCTTCCATTCAAGTCTCCTCCTGAGTATCGCTTTCTCGTCCTTGGCGTAGCCCAGGGAAAGCTTCATCATAAACCTGTCTAGCTGTGCCTCTGGCAGGGGAAAAACACCCTCAAACTCTATAGGGTTCTGGGTCGCGATAACAAAGAATGGCTGGGGAAGCTTAAAGGTCTCCCCCTCTATCGTGACTTGCCCCTCCTCCATAGCCTCTAACAATGCGCTCTGAGTCTTCGGGGGAGCCCTGTTGATCTCGTCTGCGAGTATAAGGTTGCAAAAGATGGGCCCCAGCACAAATTCGAATTCACCTTTTTCAGGCCTCCAGACCTTTGTTCCCAATATATCGCTTGGCAAGAGGTCGGGCGTGAACTGTATTCTCTTAAAGGAGACCCCCAGCGCTTTGGCGAGGAGCTTAGCTGTGAGGGTTTTACCAGTACCTGGAACGTCCTCTAAGAGGACGTGCCCGCCTGCTAACAGGGCTGCGACGATCTTTTCCAGGAATTCCCTCTCGACAACAATGAACTTGGAGACCTCGTCAATGATTAACCTTGCCTCCGAAACCACTTCGTCGCCAGTCATAGTGCATACCTCTTTCTGGCTTTATCCCTTATTAAACTTGCTATACCACTGAAAGCTTTTTCGATAAGATCAGCCCTCTCCCTCACCCTCTCCTCTATGACCCTCCTCGCCTCATCTGGGTTCCAAGGCAGCTCGTCGTCCCCAGAGTATTCTATTATTCCTCTCAGGGCCTTCACGGTGTTATCCGCATCTACATCCATACTTCCCGCGTAGTGTGCCAGCCTGACAAGGAGCTCCTCCTTCTCTCCAAACTCTATGAAGCGTCTAATAGCATCCGCGAGGCCGGCAACCGGCCCTACCGGCTTTACTCTTAGCTGGAGCTTCTCGTATACCTTATGGGAATACCTGGCTGGATCAAAGCTGGTAATCCTGTAGATCGTGTAAGCGAGCCACAGGGAAGAGCCGGCCGCAACAGACAGAGAGGCGTATCGAAGATGCTCCCTAAAGGGCTCCAAGAGGGGCTCAGAGGCGAGAATGTCGAGCAACGATAGTAGTATGGCTAGCAGTGCAAACTTGCCTGTCCAATGATCCAGGAACTTGCTGAGGGCACTCCAAGCGTGGCTTTGGAAAGCGTTAAAAAGAGGGGCGAGTGAGAGGACAGCATACACCGCCGCTCCGTAGAGCCAGATAGAGGCATACCTCACCGGCGCGCCGCTCTGAAGCAGGATTGGTACACTCAAATAGTAGAGACCGACGAGAGCGACCGAGCCAGCCAGCTTCTTGCTGGTTTTCCCCAGAGCCTCGGGTCTAAGGCTGTTGGGACCGCTCCCCAGTGAGTCGAGACAATACGCTACGTGGAAGAGCCAGAGGGGTAAAACCCAGGCCTTGGACCAGCCAGCTGCGTCGAAGAGAAAGGGCAGAAAGAGGAAGCTGAACGTCGCTGGGAAAACAAGAGTCTTTACTGCTAACCCGGCATCGTAGAAAACAAGCGAGCGCCCGTTCATCAGTACTTCTCCGAGCGCATTGAGGGGCAGCAGTAGCATCGCGATGATGACTGCTCCTTGGATAACCTTGGTAAGGGTGGGTGAGATGGTGATCAGCAGAAAAGGAGAGAAAATTAACACCAAGACAAGTATGACATAGTAGTATAGATACCTCTTCACAATCGCAATCAAGCTACTCATGGAAATACCCAATCTCCTCACAGGGAACCCACCTCACCCTGTCGAACGCGGAAACCAAGCCCCTGTAGAACGCCTCAAACCCGGCCCTGTTTAGACCCCGCTCACCATAGAGAGCCTCCTCAAACAAGGTGACTACAGGCTTCAACTTGGAAATATCAATGTTTCGAGTGCTCGACACCTTCACGGCGAGCTCTCGGACAGTCTTCTCTGGATCAGACCCGAAATTTGCCGAGATCATCCGCGATGCTTCCTCCACATAGTCTACAACCTTTACTGTTACATTGTCGACTATGTTGCCAAGCGAGGCCTCCACCTCGTAGCACCCCTCCCTTGGGAACTTTATGTAGTCAGCACCAATCTCCGCCGCGGGTCTAACCCTAACAACTGTACCCTGCGGAACCTCGAAGCGCAAGGGCTCGTTTGGGGCCCATATTGGAGGCATATCCTCTGGTATAGACAACTTCAACAAACGGAGCTTAATCCTCGGAGCTTCCGCGACTGGAAACACGGGCATGCTAGAGGCGTTATAGCCTAAGACCGGCGCCGCAGGGGGCTTTTCCCGCTTCATCGCTTCTTTCTCTCTTTTAGTACGCCTCCTCTGGAGCACAGCGATTGCTCTTGGAATACTGGCAGCCGCGAGAACCGCTAGAATTAAGCTCATCAAAACTATGAGAAGAACGGGATTCAGCTCTATAACTCTTCGGGGGCTCTCATGCCTCTCCCGGGGCGTAGCAGGTCCCTGTCCAGCCTGGGTACTACCAGTCCCCGTGGAGGCCTGCGTTGCACCGCTCCCAGAGCCTCCCCCCTCTCGTCCCTGGCCTGAGCCCGTGCCACCCTGACCTATCCCTGAGCTGCCCCCAGGTGACTGCCCAGCCGCGCTTGTTGAGTAATTTGGGAAGATTAAAATGATAGGAAGCGGGATCTTGAAGGGGAGAGGAAAGCTGGGGAACGTCAAGTTTCCCGGAAATTTCATGAAGCCAGGCTCGCCGGCGCCCTGGTTAAGGCTCGAGCCAGGTTCCTCCGGAGGTGGTCTAATATGCTCTTTCATGGAGGAGATAAGAGCCCAGTTTGCAACAAGTAGAACTAATAAGAGCGCTAGAGGGGCGATACGGCTCCGATAGAACCCCATACAGCTTAAGCACGTCTAACAGAGAGTATAAAAGTTTTCCCTGCGCGCTGCCAACCTCTCTTGGAAGATGCTCTCTGGGAGGCTGAAAACCCTCTAGCATGAAGGCGGGATGGACGTCCAAGATGAAGCCCTACGGTAAACTCTCCCAAGAGGAACTCCTAGAGCTGCCGGGCATTCTTACTCGCTGGGACCCAAGCGTCCTCCTTGG
>JAJHRM010000169.1 GCA_020832965.1 Thermofilum sp.
AGCAATCTTTCCTTTTAACAGAAATGGGCGCTGAGAAGACCAGCCTGAGCCTGTAATTGCCTCGATAGCCTTTGTCCATGACTTTGCCTCAGTTTCAGTTATCGTTCCAATATGTCTGTAGTCGTGTTTTGAGATGTAGGAGCGGAGCTCCTCTAGTAGCTTGTTCAATTTCTTCAACTGCACTTCTTTTAGTCTTTTGGCAAATGGCTCAGGCGTCATGGAATATATCTCTGTGAAGTGCTTGTAGCACAGCAAAGACCCTGGGTTATTTTCATAGCGGCTAAGCAGGTCTGTCGTTTCCAGCTTAGAAGTGAACGATGAGGTGTAAGATTCCTCCGCTCTCTCCAGCTCAGAGCATACGTAGCACTTAGTCTCGAGCAGGGTGCCGGATTTTATGCTCTCAACGAACCTGTTTAGTAAGTCCTCGACAATGATTGCTGGTCCTAGTCCTCCTATGAGGGGATCCTGCTTCGCCATGTCCATGATTTTTTGGTAGTGATAACCGCAGAAACCGTTCCCTCTATCTATTTTCTCCCTTACATATGGGTCGTTCACGTGCTCGTACAGGATGATCCATATAAGGTTGTTCTCTGATTTTTCAAGGGCTCTGCATATCGGGCATCCACCTTTGCTTATCGCGTCCACAAGCGCCAAGTAAACTACGTCTTTATCGCTAGCTCTCGGTTTTTTGAGAAACACGCCGTCACCCATGGGAGCGGTAATGTGGTTCCTTTCCTATGAGCTTCTTGTATCTATCCAATGTTTCTTCGATGGAGCGTATAACCTCTGCGTCACTTACTTCTGGGGCATTTTCTTCCTTTCTGGAGGTAAGCACATAGCTGTCTAGGTAGTGTTTGACTATTTCGTGCACCTTGTTCAAGTACTCAGTCATGTGTTCGTCTGTAATGCTGTATCTTTGCAAGGCGTGTTCAAGTGTGCTTACAACGCTAGAAAGCGTCATTGTCAGGGATTTAATTTCCTCGTAAAGGTCTCTCAGCTTGAGCCTATAGTAGACGTAGGCCGTTTCTACTTTGAGGAAGTAGTATCTTCTGTCCCAAACCTCCCTATCGTGGGTATACTTGTCGTATTTCTTCTCCAAGTCAGAATACTCGTAGCCTTTCCTCAGCAACTCTATAATCGCTTCCTCGATGCCAATATTGTTACTTACCGAATAATTAACTACCAGTTGATAAATATCCTCAGGCATCTTCAGGTTAAGCTTCTTCCCCTTATGAGACATTCCCTCAGCAGCGCGCGCCACCCGTTACCCCGCCTTATTGCAGGGTTTTGGTTTTATAGGTTTTACTCTTTATGGGGGTTACTAGGAAGCTTAGTTTTGATCCTCTTTGGGAGCTCTGCATCGGCCCGCGCTGACCCCACATGTTCGTATTACCTTTGCCGCGCGCTAAAGCTTAATAAGTGCGTAGCTCCATTATGGAGACTAGATGCCAGAGCCGATGGTTGCTGTCACTGTAAACGTTGAGGAGGAAAACTTCTACGAGAGCTCAGCCTTGCTCATAAAGGACCTGGCGAAGCATGGCTTAGCAGTCCAGGTATACACTAATTGGGTGGTTGTGGAAAGCCTAGGGGTGGGAGACCTACTAGACCCCCTGATGGAGGAGGGGATAGAAGTGATTTCCATCAATATACCGCTAGACGGCTCTGTTGATTCGTTTATGCTTGAAAAACTCATCATGATGGTCGAGGAATCTGCTGGGAAGACGGTGATCTTCCGCGAGCCTTCAAGCGCCACGCCTGGGGACTTAAAGAGGATCACAGACCTTTGTGCAACTTACCGTGTGCGGGCGCTGCTTGAGCCCCGGTCTAGAAAAGAGCTACTGAGATGCTACGGCTACGTAAAGAGGCTTATTGGTGGTTCGTTCGGCTTTTCCCATGTAGAAGAAGAGTACGCTTCAACGGAGGAGATGTTAGAGTCGGCATTGAACTTTCTCGGCTTAACATACAACGTCACAATCTCAAACTATGATGAGCAAGGTCTGCCGGCCTCCCTTCTCACCCCTAAGCGCTACAATAATCCCTTGCTCGTAAGGACATTACTTGAAAGGGGATTTGACGGCTCAATAACAATCTCCTATAAGTCTAGGCCCCTTGAAAGATACGCGTTAGTAAAGGAGGCCCTTTCACTCAAAGAATTTGTAAAAAGCACCTGCGAAAGAATACTAGTCTGAACCCCAATGCGCTTTTTCAAAGAAAACCTTCTTAGGCGCGGGAGTTACCCTGCGCTTCTACTTGCTTGCCTAAAAGGGGGAGGATGCTTCCCGGCTAATAATAGGCGAAACCCCACACTTTCACCTCTCAGCGCGGGAGCAAGCACCAGCTGGTCTTAGCCAGTAAGCTGGCATTACTCTGGGAAGACCTCCAATGGAAGATAGGTTGTGTGCCCGCACTTCTTGCAGAGGTAGAGAGGTGGAGTGATGCCTGCAAAGCCTATAATTGCTAGTTCCCTGCTGCCACAGATGGGACAGACTAGAACACCTCTCCTCCGCGAAACTTCAACTTTCACGTCCGGCCGTTTCTCATCCATGTGTAAGCCCCTGAGGGGATAGAACTACACATATAAAAAGGGTTTCCTAGAATAGGCTTTGAGAAATATGTCGAATAAGGTGGTGGCGAAGAGTTCCCAGGAGGATTTATCCTATTGGAAGCTGAGAGGAATATGCATTATCCTTTCAACTGCACTGATCCTGGCTTCATACCTGGTGGGTTATAGTATGGATCTCCCGCTTACCCATGCTAGAGAAATTGTGCGGGACTATTCTGCGTATGTGGATGCTTTGAAGAATTTACAGAACATAGACTTTAGAGCCTTCCGCTTCTTCCTGGATAGTTACGCAACTATGCTTGCATGTAACGCTCCATTTCTGGGTCCGATTTTTTCTGCATATACTGCCTATAGTTCGGGGATGCTCAACAAGGCATGCTTAATTGTCGAAGAACAGGCGGCAAGTCGAAATTGGAACTTTCCAGAGTTTTTGGACTACTTGGAGTGGATCACATTTGTGATCGCGACTTCCGAGGGTGTTCTCCTAACCTATCTCTCCGCTACGAGGAGGAAGATGGTCCTTAGGGAGACACTTCTATCCTTAATCTTGCAGGCCTCTTTAACCTTCCTGGCGGCTTCTATATTCTCCACCTCCATTTAAAACGGCAAACAGCGCGCGAAGGTTGAGGAATCTTATAGCCCTAGCGCGCGGAATATTGCTGATTAATTATAAAATTTAAAATAGCTGCGCGTAGGAGGTATCCAGGATAAAAATGATTGAGGGCTTAAACATCAAGACGATTGATGATGTTGCTGTTTCTAACAAAACTGTTGGAGTCAGGGTTGACTTTAACTCGCCAATAGACCCGGAAACTAAGAAGATACTGGATGACACACGAATACGTGCGCATGCTGAAACCACTCTAAGAGAGCTCGCCGAGAAGAGAGCCAAAGTGGTTGTGCTGTCCCATCAGGGTAGAAAGGGCGACCCGGACTTCGTCAGCTTACGTGAGCATGCCTCCATCCTTGGCGGATTGCTAACCACGCGGGTAAAATTCGTGGACTCAATTTTCGACGAAAGAGCGATCAGTGAAATACGGCGCTTGCAACCCGGCGAAGTTCTCGTTTTAGAAAACGTCAGGATGTGGGACGGGGAAGCGAAGAGTGCTTCGCCCGAGGAGCACGCAAAAACACCGCTTGTACAGGCTTTAGCCCCGCTCTTCGATGTATACGTTGTAGACGCGTTTTCGGCAGCCCACAGGCTGCATGCCTCCCTCGTCGGGTTTGCACCAGTTGTAAAACACTTCGTGGCTGGAAGGGTCATGGAGCGGGAGCTTAGAGCACTGTACAGGGTCAGAAATAACCCTGAGAGACCATGCGTATACGTGATTGGTGGAGCAAAGGCAGAGGACACTGCAGAGATAATCTCGAATGTTCTCGGGAGCAACATTGCAGACAAAATCCTGACAGGGGGATTAGCCGCAAACCTGCTTCTCCACGCGGCAGGTAAAGATATCGGGGAGGTAAATGTGAAGATACTGGAGGAGAAGGGCTTCCTGGAGCTCGAACCTGAACTCGTAAAGCTGCTCAAGCAGTATCCCGGGAGAATAATTCTTCCGGTAGACCTGGCAGTAGAGTCGGGGGGTAGGAGGGTAGACGTCCCCGTGGATCATATCCCCAACTTGCCAATAAAGGATATAGGAGTAGAGACTGCTCGGGAGTATTCTGGGATAATTAGAGATTCTAAGACCGTTGTGATGAATGGACCAATGGGAGTATTCGAGGACGAGAGGTTTAGCTATGGAACAAAGCAGGTATTCGAGGCTATGGCAACTTCTAAGGCCTTCACCCTGATAGGCGGGGGGCATACAGTTGCCAGTGCTTCCAGGTTTGGCTATGTGGACAGGATTTCGCACGCGAGCACTGGTGGAGGGGCGCTCATTGAGTACTTGATAAAGGGCACTCTTCCTGTCATAGAAGTCCTAAAGCAGTACTCAAAGTAGCTTCGCGCGCGCTCATGTGTTAAAGCGTGCGCTAAACTTCAAAGTTCTTCAGAAAAATGATATTTTTATCCATTTACGTGCATAATTTCTTAAAAATCTTCATGCATTTCCCCATATCTTTTCACATTTTTCCAACCAGCTTAGGCTTCCTGGGCAAAGCAGTTTTGCTTGGCGCGCTACAGTATTCCCTGCTCGATGAGGAGCCTCTCGATCGCGCTGCAACCCCCCTCCAGTAGCCTCTTCCTGTCCTCCTTACGCATCCGCAGGATGCTGCGTATCGGCCCCCTCTCGTGGTCGAACTTCTCCCACGTGTAGGTGAAGCCGAGCCCGCCAAGCTTTTGCGCGCGCTCGCGCCGAGGAGCGGAGGAGCGGGGGGGTTAAGCATATAAAGGGGATCCTAAATTATTATTTCTGATGCGCAGCCAAGCCCCCTTTGGGGGCGAGTGAAGCCGTGCGAGGAGCGGCTGCGCCGGGTGGGCGCCTGGGCGCCGCGGTTAGGGGTGGGGAGGAGGAAAAGGTTATTCTTGGTGGGTTCAGGTGCCGGGGGGCTTGGCGGCGCCGCTGGGGGGTCGTCCTCGGCCTGGGCACCCCGCTCCCCATGGGAGCTGGCCTACGGGCGGACGAACCCGAGGAGGGTAGGGTGAGGCCGACGGGATGAGCCGAGACGGTGACGGCCGCCCAACCGCTACAGCGCCCCGCGTGCCGAGGGCGGGGCATGGGCCCCAGAGGTGCTCCCGCCCTGGGGCTTGCGGATGTGGCTTAATGCCGAACGGCTATGGGAGGCGCGCGCCGGATCCCGCGCGTGGGAGCCTCGAGAGCTATGATCGCAAGCCCGCCCCCCTAACCGCTACCCTCGCTCCGCTTCGCGCTTGCGATACGGCGCCCCACCCGCCAACGGAGGGTGGGAAAGTGGACAGAAGCAAGGGTGGTGGTTTGAGGGGTGGGTTTAGGGTGTTCAGGGTGCACGTCGATGGCGGGAACCTGGAGAGGCTCAGGCAGCTATTCAGGGACTTCGCTGACGGAAAAGCAAGGGTCAAGGGAGCGCTGTGCTACAGGGATGAGTGGCTCGAGGAGTGGGGGAACGTCTTAAAGATGCGCGAGGAGGCTGGCAAGCGGACGATGCCCAATCCGCCAGCAATAACGCTGCTGGTGCGATTCGTGATGCCCGACGGGAGCGTGAGGGGAACAAGAACGCACCATGCATTGTTGACCTACGTAGAGGCGAGCTGCGCATCCCCAGCTACGGCGTCTCCGTGCCGCTGCGTGGAAGCCTCGTCAGGGCGTTAACCGAGGAGAACGAGCTCGACCCAAGGCCCGACTTCGTCCTGCAGGTCACCAGGAGGGGCTTCGTGCGCA
>JAJHRM010000170.1 GCA_020832965.1 Thermofilum sp.
CGGTAAAACAGTTCGTTGTGGGAAACGTACTCGCGCTGCTCTTCAAAAAATTCACAGCTTACCGAGTTAAGGGCGAAAACAGGCTCCTCCTCTTCGTGATAGAGGAGGCGCAAAACTACGCGCCGAACACCCTAGTTTACCCTGTAGGCTTCAGCGTGGCAAAGAAGATCCTAGCCTCCGTCGCAACCCAGGGGAGAAAGTTCGGCTTATGCCTAGGCCTCGTAACCCAAAGACCGAGCTATGTCGACCCGATAGTAATGTCCATGATGAACACCTTCATCATCCACAGGGTGGCACCCGGCGACGTGAGATTCGTCTCCACCGTGACGGGAGGTCTACCTAGGTACATCGAACGCAGGTTAACCTACATGGAACCCGGTCTCGCCGTCCTAACAGGCCAGATGAACGTATTCCCCTACCCCGTATTTGTGAAAATCGATCGCAGAGTAAGCCATAAATATAGTAGTTTAGCATAAATTAAAGGGCCCTACAGTGCAGGCTACAAACATTGTACCGCTCGATCAGGAGCCCGAATATCTGGACGAGGCCAGTGAAAGGATACCTCTTGAGCAATTGGAAAAACTTGTCATGGAATGGAGCCCCCGCAGATCTGAAAGGGTAAAAAACACGTTTCAGCAATGGCTCGAAGAAGCTAAAAAATCTTCAAAAAATGGAGCGAGCAGAATTTTCATCCTTAGCGGCGAATGGGGTTCCGGGAAAACTACTTTTGCAAGTACTATCTTTCCTAAAATTATAGAGCAGAAGGGATTATTATGGAAAAACATTACATTTGAAAATTTAATAGAAAATGTCAAAAATTTATGCAAGAATGACGAAAAATTAGATCCTATTGAAGCATTCGATAGAGTTTTTACAGCTTATGTTAACGAGAAGAATGCTGATTACGATAAACCTTTGATACTATTAGTAGATGAAGTGGAAGGCATCATAGGACTGGACAACGAATACCCAATACGGGGGGTAAAGCTCAGCAATGCTTTCATAGAGGTTCTTAGACGATTTCTAAGCGGAAAGGAAGCATATTTTGGAAGAGACATAAAAGGAAGAATGCACTTAGTTTTATTCATGACCCCCTTCGCCCTGAATTTTATTAATGAAAAACTTGCCAGTATAGGCTTTAGTGGATGGTTATGGAGAAGGGAAGATCTTTGCGACATTTATCCTTTTAATAAAATCGAATTCGTTGAATATGCTAAAAATCTGATAAAATATGTGATGCATGGAAAGGATCCCAATGAAATAATTGACGATTACAGAGTTTTCGAACTATTATACATGATCACACATGGCAATGCTGGGTTATTAGTGAAAATACTTAGAGAACTTATTATGATGTCATTCAAAAAATGTAGCGAAGAAAACACTATGCGATGTATATATAGAATAGACATTGATATGCTTTCAAAATTTTTTGAAGAATATTCTATAAAAATACCATCGCAAGGTTTTATGGATATCGCGAATCCAATAAATTTGGATTTAGTTAGACGTATATTTAATAGTAGCATTGTTAAGAATCATCCAAAAATAAGCGAATTACTAAAGAAAATATTTTTTACATCTTCAATTATTTTTGAAGATGAACTCGATGAAATTTCAAAAATTGTCCTCACCAATTTCCAAGTAGATCCTAGTATGGGAATTAAAAGTTTCAAATTTTACAGAGTGTATAAATTAGGTTCGAGGAACTCGTTAGAGGAATTTTTAGATAACCTAACCAAAAAGCTAAAAGAAGTAAATAATGATGTTTCCGAAGAGGAATTGAAGATTTGCGCAAGTATGCTCCTATGCTTAACGAAAGATGGCGATTTTAGAATAGCAATCCCAGTAACGCTAGAAGGGAATATAGATAGAGAAGAGCTTAGTTACATTATGTCATCTTACAAATACGTTATTCTGCCGGATGATATAGAAGATTTCCTTAACAGTAATTTAGACCGTCGTAGTTTCGCGAATAGTATTGGGTTATCTTCTTTAACGAAAGCAATGCTTTACCCTGTATATTCTCCAATGATCATTCCGTTTATCGTAGATTCCAAAACAACGGTAGAGATCTACTCCTTTATCAGACGCTTACTGTTGAGCGATGTCAAAGCCTTCGAGCACCATGCGCGTATGGCTGTCCTAGATATGCTCGAGAAGAGAGGATATGTGGAGGAAAGATCAAGCGGAAAGGCGTATACTATCCCTTCTCTGAAGAAGTACGAGAACTCTATTCTGGGCGTTGCAGTTATTGTAGGCTCTCAGCAAATTGAAGGTTTAGAGAAACTAGAAGATAAAGATAACGCATGCATATTGGTTATTAGTCCTCATGAGTTAAAAATGCAAAGCAATCGGTGGAATACCTTCTTTGTTCAGATGTCCCTTCAGGATATTGAATTACTTGCTGCTCGTAATATCGCCGAACAATTGAAGCGTAGCAACTACATAGTCATGCAAAAGCTAAATGACTTTTACATTACATTATTTAATAAATATGGTTTCCAGAAAATTTTCGAGGAATGGGCATCCAAAGCAACAAACTTAGGAATACTTATCCGTGAAAGAATAGGAATCGAAAGCCATAGAAAAGTAATAGAATCTAAGAGAAAACCACACCTAGTATTTTTGGATTACTACAAAGCCTTACTAGTAGGGGGTATGGAGTGCGAGAGAGATGAGCTTGAAGAGCTTTTGTTTTACCTATATCGAGTGAGGCCTTTCGAGGGGCTAATCGAAGGTCTAAGCGGCTTCTCGCTGCCGGATATCGAGCCTGATAATCCAATTAAAGACTCGGACCATAAAGTACTACGTGAGAGAATCGGCGAGATGGTGAATAATGCGCTTGAGTTAGCAAAAAGCATTGGAGCAGCAGAGTACGATGAGGAAACTCGCACTATACGTCTGAAGCTGTTGCCTGCCGAGAAAAGAATTATAGAATTGTTAGAGAAAAGCGATACTGATATGAATATTATTAATAATTTAGAAAAATACTTTGTATTCGAAAGAAGCGACGACCAAAGTAGTGAAATGAGCAAGAGAATATTCTATGATTTTATACTGAAGTTGCTAGAAAATAGAGGATTAATAATATGTAAAAAGAGGGGGAAGACCGAAGAATATATAAAATTGGTGCGATTAAGCGATAAAGAAATAAATGATTTAGTGCTTCAAATAGAGGTTGATAGAAATAAAATTAAAGAATTTCTCGAATTACAAGAAATCGACCTAAACTCCTCAATTTGTCACATACTTCTATCAAAACAGAAAGGCTCTAAAATTATCTTCCTTGGCGACATCGATACTATAATTCAAAAATATATTGATAAATTAGAAATTACAAGGGATCCAGCCATATACGATCTCCTCGTAGATCTGAGAGATTATTTAAATGAAGTATTCGAGAAGTACATTAAAAAAGCTACAATTGAAATTAGTAAGATTATAAATGAGGTATCTCAGTATCAGAAATTTTTCAGTAAGCAAATTGATGAAAAAATCGATTCGCTAAAAGGGATCTTCCCTCCAGAAATATTTGATAAAATCAGCAAAAATATCCAGATTGACAAAGAAAGATATATACGAAACTTCGACGAAGTACTAAAGAGCATGAGTACCTATCTTAGCATATCTAGAGGTGAGTTAATTAAAGAAATATCGAATTTCGAGATTGATATTAGACGCAATTTCGTCGCCTGGGCTCCAGCTGTGAAGGGGAAAGCGCAGAAAGAGGAGTTGACACCACAACATTACTACAATTACATCTTATTCAGGATGCGCAATTTATATCATGAAAAGTTCTTAAAACATAAAATTGATGCCGACAAGTTATTAAATGAATTCTATGAAAAAATTGAAAAAATTAAAGGAATTATTCATGAATACAAGCTAACTAGTGATATAGTTCATAAAATTGTCAAAGAAAAATACTTGCAACAATATAGGGGAAAAGAATTTTCCGGTGATATTCTAGAAATTATCGAGTTCCTAAAGAATCTCGCAGAAGAATTAAAGAGTAAAGGTGAAATTATAAAGCAAAGAGAAGAGTTAAAGAAGACTATATTAACGAAAAAAGAATCTATAATGAAACTTAATGATTATATAATGGAAAAATATGAAGAAATTGTAAAAACTATTGATGAGCTTAAGATGGCTTGTGATGCTCTAAATGAAATGGGGATTAGCATATCTAGAATTGAAAAAATAAGAGAACATATTTACCAAATCGAGAGAAAATTAGAACAGCTAGAAAAAGGAGAGATAGGGGGATAACATTGGCAGAAAGATTGAAATATTTAGATACCACATTATCTGCGCTTGACGAAAGTTTTCTAGAAAAATTAAAAGAAGAAGAAATGATCGATCTAATTAGTAAGTTAAACAATATTGAAAGTATATTAAAGAATGATAGTTATAATTTAACTCAAATGCTTAAAGAAATAAAATCTATCAAAGATGAGTTGACTAATATTATAAATGAATTCATAAATAGAGTTCAAAGACAAAATATTGAGTTTAAAAAAATATTAGCAGAGCTCGGAGCTAATTCATTTACTATAGAATCATTTATCGAAAACGAGAATAAAATGAATAATTTGATTAAGGAAATAAAAGAAATATTAAGTGAAGATAAACTTCTCTCAGCTATCTCTAAATTGAAAGAACTTTGCGATATAGAGAAACAGGTAAAGAAGCTTGTGTACGAAAAGTTTGGCGAAAAATACTTTATTATATACGAAAGAATTACAAAATACCTAAATGAACGAAACGAACCTTTACGCTTCTTTGAAGTATATGAAAAAATACTTAAAGATATAAATATAAACGATGCAATAGATGCACTACTTAAATTGGATAAAATCGGAATTATAAAAATTACAATTAGCATATCTTAATTTTGTTTAGTTTGCGCGTCGAGCTTTGCGTATTGACACATGCACGCATAGAGAGCCGACCCTAGTGTGCGCCAAAGCTGGCTCTTAAGGCGAATTTCTCCTGTACAACTCCCCGCGAGACTCCGTGACGAACTGGTTTTTCGGGCTAGGGTTACGCCCGTTACAGTAAACCGCGAAGTAATCACCGGCGAGCGCTACGCGCCCGCGAGCCTCCTCAGGGTCTCCAGCAGCTCTTTGAGCGCCGCGTCCGCCTCGGGGGACCAGCGGTCGCTCTCGGCGAGCTCCACCCTCGCGCCGAGCTGGGCGCTGAGGAGCGCGAGGTACCCCTTCACGCTGCAGATGCCCTCCCTCGCCAGCCTCTCCTCCAACCGCCTCCTCGCCTCGGGCTCGAGCCACACCGCCACCCTGCGCCCCTCCCTCCACGCCCTGACGCCGCTCTCGGGGTCCTCCGCCTCGCCGGCGAGCAGGGCAGGGGCTCTCCCCCTCCAGAGGTTCCGCTCGGCCCACCGCAGCGCCTCGACCGCCTCGCGCCACCGCTGGAGGACCGCTTCGAGCCTCTCCGCCGCCCTCCTCGCCCGCTCCGCGAGCTCGACGGTTTCCTCGTCCACGCTCGTTGGCGCGAAGCGCAGGGCGCCCGCTTCGAGGGAGACCTTGCCGCGGGGCCCGCTCAGCTCGAACTTGGTCCGCTCGAGCCGGGTCCACCACCCCACCGTGGAGATGTGGACGCTCGGCGCCTCCGCCGTGTACTCGAGCTTGAAGAACCTCTTCTCCAGCGATCGAGGCTCCATGCCCTCCATCCACACCCATTGGGGCCTCATAGCGCGCGCGTCGCCGGGAGCAGCGCTCGCGTACTTTAGCTCGAGCACGCGGGGGCAAGGCGTATTTGGGGCTCGGAGCTTTTTAGGCGAGGCGCTTGCCGGACTGGGTTCACGGGCTGCGGAGCAGCGGGGAGAG
>JAJHRM010000171.1 GCA_020832965.1 Thermofilum sp.
AAGGTTTCCGGGTGGTACGCCACAGAAACCTACTGGATCGATGTAGGCAGACCTGCCAGTTTCCTGAGGGCAAACTTCGACTTACTGGATGGAAATGTTGAGCCTCTGAAACCTTATGGAAGGCTCCTGGGGGTGAACTACTTCGGTGAGAACGTTAAGCTGGAGCATGGAGCAACTATTCTTCCTCCAGTTGCCTTGGGGGACAATGTGATCGCCGGGGAAGGGGCTGTCCTTGGTCCCTATGCGGTCGTGGGCTGCGACACATTTATTGGGAGGATGGCAAAACTTCAGTACTCCGTGGTGATTGGCAAAACTAATATTGGCGAGCGCGCGTTAATAGAAAATAGCATTTTAGCAAAAGGTATTTTAGTTGGAGATAACGCAGTGATAAAGGAAAATAGTGTGATAGGCGATGGAGTGGTGGTCAAGAGTAATAGTATCGTTGGTCCTGGAGCTGTTCTCTACATTCGATCAGGTGAGCAGGCGTGAGGCCGGGTCCTTTCCCCATATATAACAACAGGATCTACGGGATAGCAAATAGCCAGTTAACACCTGAGAATATGGCTGAACTTGGAGCAGTGCTTGGAACCATACTTGGGGAGGGGGCACTCGTCGTTGCTGCTCGAGACTTGTATCCCCCATCAAGGATGCTGAAGAGGGCTTTCACCTCGGGGTTAATGTCCACTGGCAACTCAGTCATAGATTTCCACGCTGCTACACTGCCTGAGCTGGCCTTCGCTGTGAAGAGATTCGGCGCTAGAGCCGGGGTTCATTTCTCTGTGGCGCCTCACGTGGATGCAGCAATACAGGTGAAGATAGTAGATGCGGGAGGTGTAGAGTTGTCATATGAAAAGCTAAGCGACTTGGTAGAGATGTTTGAGACTAAGCACATTGTCCGGAGCATTCCTAACAGGATCGGCTGGGTCAGCTATGCGGAGTACATCCATGACATATATGTTTCTTCTGCAAGCAGCTTTGTGGATTCCTCGCCCATAGCAGCGAAAGAGCCACTCGTAGTTATGGACTTAAACTATGGACCCTCATCTGAGGTTTTGCCTAGTTTTCTGGGAAGTATAGGTGCAAAACTCATAGCAATCAAAGCTGGCAGGCCACCACCGGGCATAAAGCCTCGGCAATTACCTCCTATTCGTGACGTGTTAATGTTGCAGGATATTGTTAGTGCCTCATCTCCAGCGCTTGGGGCAGCCCTATCCGCTGATGCCTCACAGGTATTCATCTTCGACGATAAGGGGAGGTATGTGGACCCTGACAAGCTTATTGCAGCCGTTGCTTTGATGCTTCCCGAGGGCTCACGCTTAGTCGTCACGGACTCTGCAAATAAGCTTGTTGACTTCGCGGCAGAGAAGAATAAGCTGTATCTCCTCAGGATTAAGGGGCAGGCGAGTGACGTCTCCAGGGGTATTCGGAAGGTTAAAGCTGGTCTTGCTGCAACAGACTCTGGCGAATTTATATTTCCGCAGTTCTCGCTCTCGCCAGACGGCATGCTCTTTATAGGAAAAATCCTTGAAATCCTATCGACAGAAGAGGTTAAGCTTTCAACAATAATAGACGCCTTACCCGACCCCCAGGAGTATAGGCTTGAAATAGACGTAGAGGAGCATGACAGCAGGAAGATCCTGGACCACGTTGCCTCCCTCTATACAGAGGTTGTGATTACACCCGTAAGCATAAAGTACAGGTCGAACGGCGTGTGGGTGAAGCTCGAATTCGACCACCGAAAGTCGAAGCTGGCTATTTGCGGGGATGCTACGAACAGGGCATCCATAGAGACTGTAAAGAAGGAGTTCGAAAAGATTAACCAATTAATTCAGAGCTTGAGCTAAGAATGATATTTTTTGATGCCTTACGAATAAGGGAGCTCTCCAGCTCGCTTAGGCAATTAGGCAAGGAGTTTTACGAGCTTTTTATCTATAGAGACCCGCAGTATGAAGCTGTAAAAGAGATATTGTCGAGAATGGGCTTTTTAAATGGGTCTCTTTACATAGTCGGAGTAGCGGTTGTAAGCTACGTGCTTGCTTCGAAGGGGGAAGATCACTGGAAAATGGCTGCTGACTATGCCTCGGGAAACTACGAATCCTCGATCATGAGCTTTGTCTCGAATTCAGCCTCCTTAAGGAAATTTAGGAATGCACGTTTAAAGCGCATCGAGAAATACTTGAATGGGAAGGAGAGAATCCTTAGAGTTCTGAAGAGTAGTGAGATAGACTTAGCAGAGTTCAACGAAAAGTTAGCGGAGATCCTTGATGCAGATGTAAACGACAAGACTGTTCTTTTCGCGTCAAAAATGCTTCTTTACGCGAGCAGAGCATCAGGCATGAAGGCACTAAACTTTGAAAAACTCTCAATTCCAGTCGATTACCGCGTATCGCTCGTCAGCATAACCTCAGGCATAGCAAAGGGATGGGGCTGTAACGAGAATTTACGTTCCCTTGCAGATGCCTTAAGGAGCAAATACAAGAACGAGGTACAGGAGGCCTGGGGCCGGGTAGGAAGGCTATCGGGAATCCCTCCTCTTCTACTTGACACACCCATATGGCTAGTGGGAGGGTGCATTGATAAAATGGACTTCGTTCCTCAAAGAATAGAGACCTGCATCCAAGAAAACTTGTCGCCGAGTCCCAGGGCACTTTCAATCTTAAAAGAATTCTGGCATGAGCTTGAAAAATGCGGAACATACACGCATTAAGCCTCGCTTTACCCCAGCGCACGAGGCAGCAAGCTATAGTCCTCAGGTTCTAAGTAGAAGTGGTTTTTCCCCGCCTGCCAGTCTCTGATAACTATCCTTGCCGCCTCTTCTATTATTGGCTCTCCGCCTTTCCTCAAGAGCCCCCTCTTCCTGGCAAATTCTTCTAGAAACTGGTAAGGATCCCCCGTCTCCACCCCATAGAGGTTCTTCAGCAGCGCGGGATTCTTTTTAAGTATAAGCTCTATAAGCTTCACTGCTGCTGGCACTGGATCCTCTAATGCTTCAGGCCTCAGTGCTCCTCTGATAGCCAATTCTTCGGCTGAAAGCTTGGGGACGATGCCGGGAGTATCGTATACTCTGAGCCACCTGGAAACCCTCAGCCTTGTTACAGCCTTCGTATAGCCAGGTATGGGCGATGCCCCCACGCTATGTGCTCCTTTCAGGTAATTTATTAATGCGCTTTTGCCCACGTTTGGTATCCCAACTACCGCTACTGTGATGAATTTCTTTCCTCTTCTCATGGAGGCATACTTCTTAAGCATTTTCCAGAGGTTACTCGTTCCAAGCCTTTTCGAAGCAGAAATAAAGACCACGGGGTACTTCTCACCAAGAATGTTTTTCCACTTCTTCAGAACCTCGGCGGGTACGAGGTCGCTCTTGTTTATAACCAGGACGATTGGCTTTCCAAGTTTCTCAGCATACCTCTCCACCTCTATGCTTCTAGTCCCCCACGGGTCCCTTGCATCTACTACCTCCAAGACCACGTCTACTTTCTTGATTAACCTCCTGAGCTGAGCTAAGCTCATGGCTAAGAAAAAATTGCCTTGAGTAATTCTACATTAAATCATCCTTACTTTCTCTAGAGGCCTGATCTTCAGCACATCCTTATTTACCAAGGCTGGCGGCATTTCCCCCTTCAGGACTGCTATCAGGTTTCGTGCTGCCAATTCGGCCATTCTCTGCCTGGCTTCGATAGTCGCGCTAGCGATGTGCGGAGCTAGTACGACGTTATCAAACCTTGTTAATGGATGATTAGGTGGTAGGGGTTCTTGTTCAAACACGTCGAGAGCCGCGCCTGCGATCCACCCCTCCCTCAATGCCCTTACAAGTGCTTCCGTGTCAACTACGGGTCCTCTAGCCGTGTTTATCAGGTAGGCGGTCTTCCTCATTTTTCTAAGTCTTTCCTCGTTGATCAAGTGGTAAGTCTCCCCTGTAAGGGGGACGTGAAGTGAGACGATGTCAGACTCGCTGAGAACAGTGTCCAAGTCGGCGAACTGCACGTTTGGCAGAACAGTTTCGACATCCCACCGTCTTTCGATATCGTAGTAGAGAATCTTCACTTCGAAGCTGGAGAGTCTCTTGGCGACAGCTACACCTATCCTCCCGAGACCTACTAAACCTACAGTTTTTCCCCTCAGTTCCGGACCTGTTAGGAAGTATGGATTCCAGGGCTTGTCCCACTGCCCGCTCCTTATTAGCTTGTCTGCCTCAACTATCCTGCGTGTTACCGCCAGGATTAGGCCGACTGTAAACTCTGCAACTGCATCTGTTAAAACACCTGGGGTGTGTGTAACGTAGATGCCCCTCCTCGTCGCCTCGGGAATACTTATGTGGTCAAATCCAACAGAGTAAGTGCTTATGACCTTTAGGTTAGGTGCAGCATCCATGACTTCGGCATCGATTTTATCGGTTAGGAGGCATAGGAGTGCATCTTTGTCGCGTATCCTCTTGATCAGCTCCTCCCTAGATGGGGGGTACTCCCTTGATGCGTGTACTTCGACGTCGCAGTACTCCTTGAGCATCGAAAGACCTGGCTCAGGTATTATTCTCGTTACGTAAACTTTTGGCTTGGGCACAATTGATGAATATGTAGAGAAAATATAATTGTTTTACTATAGGTTTGGAAATAAGAAAGATAATTTATAATCTAGTTATTCTTTTAGTATTTAAAGTCTCCTGGGTTGGGCCAGACCTGCGGCACAACTCCCGGCGGGTATGTTTTGTGAAGCCACTCTATGAACTCGATTATTCTCTGAATAGCTGTCTCTACAACCACCTCCCCCTTCTCTCTGCTTGCCTTGCTCGGGTACCCCACGCTTCCCTTGGGGTAGTAGTGGATCTCCATGTAGGCGCTTATGTCATACCAGCCAAATGGCCTTCCGTAAACGTTTCCAGCCTTATCTGCCCACTTGTCCGGTATAACGCCGACCATTTTCTCGGCATCGCTCTCCTTTAGCTTCGCGGGGTCAACAAGTTTCGGCGCAACGTACCAGAGGACGCTTGCCTCAAGTTCGTCCGCGTGTATGAATGGTGTCTCCAGCACCAACCCGGGTTTGAGCTCTGTTCCCTGCCTTAGTATGTCCCTCACCCACGCCCACCAGCTCGTAATGAATATTAGCGCCTTTACCCCCTCCTCGATTATGGCTTTGTCCTTAACTATCGGCAATACATACTCCTGACCGTGGCTGTTGAGAAGTATGATCTTCTTGAAGCCCGCGTTGCTCAGCCACTTAACGACGCTCGTCACGTAGTCAATATAGGCTTCCTTCTTTATGGGTATTGTTCCAGGCATGCCGTAGTGATGTGAAGGGTGCGAGCCGTAGAAGATCGGAGGTGCGACTGTCACCCCGGTTTCAAACGCCACGCGCTCAGCTATGTAGGAGCCGATAACTGTATCCTCTCCTGCAGCCTGCCCTAACCCATGTGACTCTACAGACCCGCAGGGAACGATCACTATGTCGTTTTTCTTGACTCTTTCGAGAAGCTCAGCCATGGTCATTTGATCCAGGTATATTTTCTCGCCGAATTTGTTGTAGTACGGCTTGGAAAATCGCGCCTCGTACTCGACCATGCCGGACACCCCGACTCGCATGCGTTCTAAGGCTTTATCGTTATTTTGCCGTCTATCCTCTTGTGCGCCCGTTCGAAAGCTTTGTATACGTCGTCGAGGCTGAACCTAGACGTGATTATCTGCGTCATGTCAATCCTGCCGGCCGCCATTAATCTTATGACGTTGCCGAAGTTCCCGAAGCCCGAGTGTCCCTGGCTTCCGAATATCTGACCGCGTCTCACCTGGAACACTTCCAGGTATATTGGTACTTCCTCCGGCGCGCGACCTATCT
>JAJHRM010000172.1 GCA_020832965.1 Thermofilum sp.
TGCTGTAATAGCTAGAAATGCTCTTGCGCAGAACGCTTTGCAGAAATTATTAGATTACTTCCCACTCGTTTATCAAGATAATACATTTAGCGTATACGCGTTAATACCTTTAAATCACCCATCCTTCTATAGCAATAACGTATTATTGCTTCCCAGCACATTTATGTTAGGTCAAATCTATAATTTATCGGGAAATGTTCAGATAAAA
Source organism: Thermofilum sp. (assembly GCA_020832965.1). The sequence continues at coordinate 209 of JAJHRM010000172.1, forward strand.
TATTTTGCCGATGTTAACGATTTTGCCAATTGGAAGCCCGATACTATTGATAAATTCGCTATATTTAATGTTAAAGAACTAAATTCAAGAATTTATGATAAATATTTTATAATACATGTACAAAGTGACGTGCCAGGAAATAAAACAGTAGCACTTCTTAGAAAAATTTTAGAAAAACCTATATTTGTTGACAGACAGCTTATCATCGAAATCAAGTTTAGAACATACAATAAAACAAAATTATTAGTTCATATACTCTATAATGATGGTTCGATGGAGAACGTTATCTATGCTGGCAGCCCCTTCATGCAAAGCGATGTTTGGGCGGTTGCCAGGAAAATCATAGATGCGGGTAAACGGGGGAAGTATATCGTAGGTTTTAGAATCGGTGTGACTAATAGGTTTGACGAAAACCTGACAAGCTTAAGAGCGGATGTGGAATACTTAGCGGTGTACGAGGATCCAGTAGCGCTTTGCAGCGATGCTATCGTTTTCATGCTGCTATCTAACCTTAACTACACCATCGCATTTTCTGGTAACACTTTAAAAGGAAGGAACATTATTCTCGTTAACGAAACTATTACTGATCAAAAAATCATAGATGCATTAGCTAAGAATAATAGGAACGTGATAATTTTGGGCAAGAAAATAGAAAGTAGGAGTGCTGGTTGCATTGTTAAAGCTATTTTAAATTATCAAAATGCAAATGGTGCAAATAATATCCTAGCGTTTTATGAGTGCGATAATGGAGAAAAAATAACAGCGATAGAAAAGATAAAGGATAACATTTATTTTGTAAACATCTATCCGATAATCACTAATATGAAGATGTGCTCTAATCAAAGCTGTTTATTGGCTATTAGGCATAAAGTTGGGACGATAATGAGGTTTATATTAGGTGATATGAGTAGCAGTACGTTCAAAAGAGAATTTTTCTTAAAGGCGAAAGGAGGTATAAAAATTGTAGGAGATGTAGAGATGCGTGTTAAAGAGCTCTTAATCTGCGTAAATAATTCATGTCAGGAAGAGGCTGTTGGAGATGGAGTTGTTAGATTAGTTGGTAATGTATCGCTGGAAACTATTGGTTTTGGTTACGTAAAATTGCGTGTTCAGGGGACTCTCTGCGTCCGTGGCGATTGCGCGAAGATGAGCGAATATGAAATTTTTGCATCTGTAAGCAGCATACGGGGAAGAGGAGGATTAATCAAATTTGATACACTGATGGTAAGTTATCCGTTTACCACGGGATCATACAATCTTGCCAATTATACATACTATGGTTCGTTCAGTTTTAGATTAGTACCTTTATCCAATGATCTAATTTTGCTGTTACCATTGGAGAAATTTAAATTATGAACGGAAGGAAAATTTGCATGATTGCTTGGCAGCCGTTCCCTCTGATAGTTGGGGGTGTAGAAAGATATTTGCTATACGTAAGCCGAGAGTTGAAAAGGAGAGGGTACTCTATACTAATTTTGAATAAACTTTACGCGCCTTTATCTATGATGGAAGAGAGCAAAAGTTTTACAGTACATCGATTAGGTATACTACCATTACCATTTGTTAGAAAGCGATACATTGGTGGATTTATAGATAAAATTGTATCATTTCAATATGTGGGTTTGGGATTTTATAAAGCGATAAAATATGTTAAGAGTTGCAACTTGATTCATGTTCACATAGGTTCTATTGATGATTTAATGCTAGGATGTAAGTTATCATGGAAATTAGGGCTTAAAACCATTGTAACGATTCATGGGAGATTCGGTACCGAAATTGAAGATATTCCTCCGAGTGATAAAATGTTTAAGTTACTTAGAAATGCCAACAAAATTATTGTCAACAGAAAAGAAACATTTGATTTTTTATATAATAGGGGATTTACCAATATAGAAATTTTGGAGAATCCAATTCCAGTTGAGTATTATTTTAATAGGAAACTGTTAGAAAAATTTGAAGAGACATCAAATAAAGTGAAATTTTTATTTATTGGAAGACTTTCGTACAGGAGAGGCATTCATCTTGCTTTACTAGGATTTTATTACGCGATAAAGAAAAATCCTAACGTAGAATTGTGGATAGTAGGCTGGGGTCCCCTTGAGTCTTTTGTGAGATCGTTTGTGGAGCAGTTTGGATTGAAAGATCGCGTGATTTTTTGGGGGAAGAGAGAAGACGTTAGACATTTTCTCTGGAGCGCTGACGCGTTTTTGGCGGTATCTCCAATAGCGAATTCGCCGAGCCTCGCACTGCGCGAGGCTATGGCGGCGGGTTTGCCGGTTATTGCGACGGACGTTGAAGCCACTCGGGAGATCGTTAGGCCGTTTGAAACGGGGATTGTGGTGCCCCCCTCTCCCCGCGAGATCGGGGAGGCTATGCTTCTTTTAGCGGAGAACGTGGATCTGAGGCGGGAGTTGGCGCTGAAGTGTGTGGAGCTGGCTAAAAGGCGCTTTGACGTGAGGGTTCACGTGGACGCGTTGGAACGCATATATAACGAAGTGCTCGCCTCCGCGTAGGGATGAAGTGCTACAGAGTGGAAGGGGGGCGCGCGCTTAAGGGCAGCATCGAGGTGAGCGGGAGCAAAAACGCCGTATTGCCTTGCCTAGCGGCAGCGCTGTTGACTAGTGAAACTGTTGTTTTAAAAAATGTGCCGATGATAAGGGACGTTGATGTAATGGTAGAGATTTTAAAGGTTCTAGGAGCAGAAGTATCGATCAATAAGGAGGAGCATAAGATTACTGTAAAAGTTGATGAAGTGCATACTTTCGAGATTCCGGAGGCGCTGTCGAGGCTTCTTCGGGCTTCCACGCTGTTTATGGGTCCTATGCTAGCGAGGGCGGGGAGGGTAAGGTTGTGCGGTTACGGTGGTTGTCCTATAGGAAAAAGACCTATAGATCTTCATCTGAAAGCTTTCAAATCTTTAGGAGCCGTTGTCGAAGAATCGACGGAATGTATAGAAATAAAAGCTGAGAGGTTGAAGGGATCCAAGATAGAGCTGAGTTTTCCAAGCGTGGGAGCTACGGAGAATGCCTTGATGGCGGCAGCGTTGGCGGATGGGGAAACCGAGATCCTCAATATAGCGATCGAGCCCGAAGTGCTAGATCTGGCGAGCATGCTAAGAAAGATGGGCGCTCGCATAAAGATTGATGCTAGAAAGAGGGTCGCGAGGGTATGGGGGGTCGAGACTTTAAGCGGGGTTGAACACGGCGTTATCCCTGATCGTATTGAGGCTGGAACTTACATGGTGGCGGCTTTGGTGACCGATGGCGAATTGGAGCTGAGGGACGTGGAGCCGATGCACTTGGAAAACGTGATCGGCGTACTACGCGAGATGGGGGCTGAGGTCGAGGTCGTATCCGGCAAAAGAATAAGGGTTGTCTCGGAGCCTACCTACCTTAAGCCCGCGAACATAGTTACTGAACCCTATCCTGGGTTTCCGACGGATTTGCAGCCGCAGTTCACCGTGCTCTTAGCCGTGAAGTCCTCGGGTACGTCCACCATACGTGAGACCATTTACGAGGAGAGGTTCCATCACGTGAACGAGCTGAGAAAGATGGGCGCAGAGGTATTTGTCGAGGGTAGGGTGATAACGGTACACGGTCCGCGCCGCTTAGCTGGCAGCGTCGTGGAGGCGAGGGACCTTCGAGGGGGCGCGGCGTTGCTGTTGGCCGGTCTTGCAGCGGAGGGTGCGACTATCGTGCGCAACGCTGAGCACGTGGAGAGGGGTTACGAAAATATGGTTGGCAAGCTTAATAAGGTGGGAGCTAGAATTGAAATTACTGAAGAATAGTTTCAATAATGTTGAGGATGTAATAGTTAAAAAAGATTTGTGTGTAGGCTGTGGTATGTGCGAGATAGCGTGTCCTTATAACGCTATTGAAATTGTTTATAACTATGGTAAGGGTGTTTTTTACCCGAGAGTAAATCGTAGTGCATGTAAAAATTGCGGTGTTTGCTTGAACGTATGTCCGTCTGTCAGATTCTTTTTAAAGGATGAAATCTTCGAAAGCATCGTTCATCTTTTACGAGAGCGCATAGGAGTTGTTAAGCGCGTTTACATAGGATACGCCTCAGATTTCCAGTTGCGATTTTACGCGAGCTCGGGTGGCATAGTTACGGCGTTATTGAAGTACTTATTTGATAAAAAGTATATCGATGGCGCTATTGTTGTTACTATGAGCGGGGGGGAGGTACCTGTAGCTAGGGCCGTCGTAGCACGAAGCGTCGACGAAGCGATGTCTGCTATGGGATCGAAGTACGTTCCTCCTCTGTTTAATGACGCTGTGCGAAGCATCGAATACGGGAAGAGCTACGCTTTTGTCGGGCTTCCATGCCATATTTATGCAATGCAGCAGTATACTAAAATGAACAAGAAGCTTCAGGGATCGATAAAACTCTACATTGGATTGCTGTGCGGTGGGGTGCTCAGTTATCATTGTTTAGAGTATTTGATTCGTAGGTATTTCAAAATCAAGGGGGAATACCGTTTAAAAGATGTTCGTTTTAGAGGGTGGGGATGGCCGGGATACATGAGAATTAAGATAGATAAAAAAGATTTAATTGTTAGTTTCCCAGAATATTGGCCTTTAATAGCACCTAGATTTAGGTTGAATCCATGTTTAACGTGCACATTTTCGTTCAATCCTTACGCAGATGTAGTGTGCGGTGATGCATGGTTGGAAGATATTGTCAAAAGGGACAGGGTTGGAACTTCTATTGTGGTTATTAGGACGGAAAGGGGAGAGAAAATCTTTAATGAAGCCGTTAATAATGGATACATAAAAAGCGTTCCTTTAAATATGGATGAATTTTTCAAAGCTGAGAAAAGTTTAATATCTGACAAGTTTTTACTTTTACAATCTAGAGTGTTAAGTTTAAAAAAGTTGAGAAAAGGAACAGCACAAATTAAGCTTCTTGATACTTTCTATCCATCTATTTTTTCATTTCATAACGAGTTGTTCATTAATTGTTTAAGATTTTTCGCTTTTAGAAAGAAATGGTACCTAGCAGATATATCATATAACACATATAAACAAGGAGCAATCATGATTGCTCGATTTTTGCGTAGACTTAAATAAGATTAGTCATCAAATTTTAATAATTTTCTAAATTTAAAAGACGCGATTATGCTTTTATTCTTCTCTATTGTTTTTTGTATCTAGCTACATTATACTACTTTTTCAAAGTTTCGTTCGAAGGCATCTAGCGAGTTTCAAGTGCGAATCAGCGCGCTGGCGTATCAGGCGAAAAACTTATTTACCTCCTGCTTAAAGGATAAACGATGCAGCAGAAAAGGCGTCTTGGAATCCCTGTCGTTGCTGTGCTGCTTGCCGCGTTCCTTCTACCCGTTCTAGCTGCGCCTTCTGATAACCAAAGGACGCTTCAAGCGCCTGGGGAGCCCAGGGTAGCGAGGTTTGTCGGAAACCTGACGTTGGGCGACGAGAGGGTCCCCGTTTCCACGGTCGTGTTCAGGAGGGACGCCCCCGCGAGCGTCGTCGAGAAGGCCTACAACGACGTTCTGGCGAAGTACACTTTCTCCCGCGAGCTCGAGCTCTCCGGCGGGAGG
>JAJHRM010000173.1 GCA_020832965.1 Thermofilum sp.
GAAGTACCTCCGAGAACACTGCGAGTGGCTTAGACGAGTACAGGCAATCGTGGAGAGCGAAATAAAGGAGCTCGAACAAGCACTGGTGACCTGCGTGGAAAATTGGGAACGCTGAAAAGAGGATTAGGCGTTAACGCAAAGTCTAGAAAGCGGAGAGAACCTCGCCCTTTTAGACGTAGAAAAACCGACTACACTACTGGTGCGATAAATCCCTGTACCCAAAGCTTTATAAACCTCTGTGTCTTATATGTGTTTATGGTGTGTGCTTTGAAACGCCATGGAGAGAGAAGCAGAGTTAAGAGGGTTCAGGTCACGTTCACGGGGGAGCAATGGAGCCTCGTAGAGCGGTTCAGGGGAGTTATGGGCAACGACGACGCGGAGATCGTGAGGAACATAGTGCTCACCTGGCTCACCGAGAAGTCTGTAGTGACCGAGAGCGTTAAGAGATCCCTCGGCGCGGAGGGCGGCACTCAGAGATGAGGAAGTTCACAGTTGTCTCCCTATTCTCCGGGGCCGGGGGCCTCGACCTGGGCTTCGTGTAGACAGGGCTCTACAAGGTGGTCTTCGCCAACGACATCCTCGCGCCGACCATGCAGACCTACTCGCGGAACTTCAGGCTGAAGCCGACATCGTACGGGGGCGAGAAGAAGGTTAAAGTTAACTCTAATATGTAGTGTCGAGTGCGCGAACTTCGCCTCCTCGAGAGACATCAAAGTAAATGTAATCATCGGCGAACCCCTTGCCAAGACTCCACGATCGTAGGTGGGCCCGGAGACGAGAGAAAGGTAAGGGGTTGAGCAGGAGAGGCTTCACACGCTTTGTAGGGGCCTTAGCCACCCTTAAACCGAGAGCTTTTGTTTTAAAGAATGCACCGGGCCTCGTTAACGCGAACAAGAGCTTCACCTACAAGGCTACAATCGAGGATTTCTCGCAATTAAACGTTCAGTGGGGCGAAGTCCAGAAGGTTACAGGCAACGAAGTCGCCAAGAGCCCCGAAAAAGTTACGAAACCGGGTTATCGAGAATTGTTGACTTCATCTCAGCAGGAACATGATAAAGGTTCTGGGGAGAGTTTTCGGCGTCAAGTCTTCTAAGAAGAGGCCTCACCGGATCCGGTGATGAGCCCCTTCGCGAGGGTACTCGTGCCTAAGGATCCCGAGCTCACCGAGAAATTCAGCTTCGAGGTACGGGGCTTTACAAGGAGGATGTGCAAACCTAGAGAGTCTACATACTACATACGACGCGTACCCCGTTCGGGATTTATGTAGCTGGTCCACTAAGCAGAGAAGGCCTTGGTAAGCATTCACGAACCTCCGCCCTTGTTTGTTACTAAGCCTTTTCTCCTAAGCTTCGAGAAGGTGCGCCTAGCGTTTCTTCTCCATCTCGGTTCTCTTACAGCTCTGCCCTTACAGGTGGGTATGTACACGTCACTGTCATTGCTCACTAAAGGAGAGAGCCCCTTAACGGCGTTGTAAATATCTTTCAGCGCAAACAGCTCAGCGTCGGCGCCAAGATTTCTCGTGGCCTCTAAGACCAAACCGGTCCAGTGCCTTTTCTCACTCAAGGCGAAGAACCTCGGCAACGAGCGAAGATGCACTTCCAGAGCTAAATATTATGCTCACCACGGATCGAGATAGACCTTCCTATGTACTCGATGAACCGCGATCTTGGTAGAAGGGTTTTAAAAGAAGGGATTTTGCATAATACGTTGACCACAAGTTAGAGGAGCCGAGATGGTCGACGTTAAACAACTATGGAGACCCTGTTTGTTTACGCGGTTTTCCAAGGGCAAAAAACGCAACGATTGTTATCCGGTAGTCGCAATGGAAATATATAAGTGGGGATGTGCCCATATGTATATAGGGGATAGGGGATATGGGTTTACCCGTGCCTAGGGAACCGGTTGAGATTAAAAGGCTGATCATGACAGTTAGGGCGGAACTGCAAGCTGAGGACGAGATAGATCGAGATACACTCGCGGTGTGGAGCTTCAATAGGTTGCCCAAGTACCTCTGGTCCTGCTGGAAAGACGAACTAAATAGAAGAGGGATCACCTGGCAGAAGTTTTTAAGAATATTGAAGCTCCACACGGGAGATGCCATAGAGTGGGTTTTTGGATCTTCCTTATCGTGGGAGGAGCTGATCGGTAGATTGGAAGTAAGCATAAACAGGTATTCGCGCGAGGGGGAGGCGCCTTGAGAGTCGTATCTCTCTTCAGCGCACCCGGGGGCTTAGACCTCGGTTTCAAGAGGGCGGGGTTCAAGATAGTGTGGGCCAACGACATAGATGAGGACGCCGCGGTCACGTACAAGCACAACCTCCGCGAGAATATAGTCCAGGGGGACATCAGAAAGGTTGATCCAAAGGACATACCCGACGGGGACATCATAATTGGCGGCTTCCCGTGTTTGGGGTTCACGATCGCCAGGGGCAAGTACCGCAGACCCGACGACGTGCACAACTTCCTATACCTCGAATTCATCAGGATATTGAAGGCGAAGCAGACCGATTTCTTTCTCATAGAGAACGTGCCGGGAATGGTGAAGGGAGAGCTCTTCAGGCAACTGTTCGCCAAAATGATCAGCGATTTCGAGAGCGCTGGTTACAGGGTCAAGTACAGGGAGCTCAACGCGGCCGATTACGGTGTCCCCCAGGTAAGGAAGCGGATAATCATTGTAGGCGTCAGGAGGGATCTCGACGTGGACTTGCAATATCCCGAGCCCACCCACGCGGAGCGGGAGAGAGTCACGCTGGAGGGGAAGAGGCTTTACCGGTGGATAACGCTCAGGGAGGCCATAGGGGATCTGCCCCGGGAACCCTGTGTAAGTGACAGCGACTGCCCGGTGCCGAATCACTACGGTACCAGGCACAAGATTAAAATAAACAACTACCTTGGCAATAGACCGCTCAGCTGGGATCGCCCGGCCCCCACAATACTAGGAAGAGGCAGCAGGACCGGCGGACCCGTGATCCACCCCCACCCGGACTTGCACAGGAGGTTGACCGTGAGGGAGTGCGCCAGGATACAGTCTTTTCCAGACGACTTCGTGTTTTTTGGTTCGCCCTCGGCACAGTACGCTCAAGTGGGCAACGCCGTTCCGCCGCTCATGGCGTTTAGGATCGCGCAGACCATATTAAAGAGCTTGGGTAAACCATTCCCGAGGTTCGATCCGTCCGGGTGGAAACTGCCATGGGTGAGCAGGATTCCTCCGGTATAACTTTCCATGAAAAAGTGGCGTTCATTCAGCGATCTCTGCTTAAGTGGTACGAAAAACACGGTCGGAAGCACCTGCCGTGGAGAGCGGAGAACGTCACGAAGTTTCACAGACTAGTGGCGGAGATCCTGCTACAAAAAACGAGGGCCGAGAATGTTGTCGAGGTGTACAGGAGGTTCGTTGAGGTATACCCTGACCCGATGTCCTTAGCAAAAGCGGACGAGAATGAATTAGCAGAGTTTCTCAGACCTTTAGGTTTGTACAGAAACAGGTCTAAAAATTTAATCAAGTTGGCAAAAGCTATTTCAAATAAAGTCGAAATACCTTGTAATAGGGTTGACCTGGAGCGGCTACCGGGGGTGGGTCCTTATATAGCTAATGCTTTTCTCCTCTCAGCGTGTAACGAGCGCGTACCTGTTGTGGATACAAACATACGAAGACTCCTCAAGAGGGTCTTCTCCGTCGAAGTTGGGAGAGATCCAAGAAGGGATCCCGCTGCCTGGCGTTTTGTTGAGAGAATCCTTCCAGAAGAGAACTACAGGGAATTCACGTGGGCCTTTCTCGACTTGGCAGCGCTGATCTGCAAACCTCGAAAACCTAGTTGCCACGAGTGCCCTATAAGTCTTGTATGCGATTATCACCGTTTGAAAGCGTGACTTCACACCCCTCTCTCTTTCACGGCCAGTAAAAACTTCCGGGTAAGCGCTTCCACACTCTTCTCAAAGTCCTCGAACCGCATTCTCCCGAGAAGTTTACCGACATATAGTCTCTCAAGATCAATAACGTATTTTAATAATGGAGATTCCGCCCTCGTCAGATCTATTTTTATCTTAACCCCCTTGGCTATTAAGGGATCCTTCTTTAATCTCAAGGAGTGTAGCTCGTATCTGTACCAAACCTTCACGAGGTCTTGGGGGCCGCTCTCAAGGGCCGCCTCTAGAAGTCCCTTGAAATCGTCGGATTTAATTATGTATACTCTAATCTCCGGTGCCGGGTCTCGCTCTACTATGAGATAGTGAACGTTGTTAAAAATAGCGTCAACCATGTATTTGAAACGCTCGGTAAAGACGTTCCACAGGTTTCTCTCTTGTATCTCTTTAAAGACCTTTAGGAGTCTCTCGGGAGAACCCAGACCCTTCCGCTCATTTGGAATTGTAGTCAGAAGACCTGCAAAAAGCAACCTTTGAGGAAAGGAACCGACGTTCACCTCCTGATTCTCTGGTATGAGACTTTTCAGCGAGAGCCTCAATCCTGTGCGAGGGAAGTAGAGATCTGGTTTTTCGAGGGCCGCGCGCTTAACACCTCGCTTAAAATCTCTGATATCTGGAAGATTCGTGCGCACGGTTCTTGGGATCTCTGGTACACTCACTGGGGGCCTCTTTTTCGGGGAGGTGAGAGTACCGCCTAAAAACCGCGCGACGAAATGCTCGATGAACTTTGCCGCGGAGTGCTCTTTCCACACGTCTTGACGACATGCGTTGTATGCTATTCTGGCAGCAAATTCTACTGCTAAGAGTTCGCCCCGTTCTACCCCGTCTTTTAGAGCTTCAAAGTATTTTACCACGCCGTTCACGTCTTTCGGGGGTCTCTCGAGACCGTACTTATTTGCAAAAGCAGCATATTCGCTCTCTTCGTTAACATTGAAATGTCTCCTCGAGGTCATAAATTCTCCCTTCACGTGGTTGAAGTTCAGCCTTCTCGTCCGATGCGTGACCTAGTTAGAAACATAGCCACGGGGTTATTAAGCGTGGTGAGCAACGTCCCGGGACTTTTCATCGCGAAAATGGCTTGGAAACGTTGCAACGTAAAGAGGAAGCTCTAGAGAAAGGCCTCACCGCGGACAATCACCCCAGCTGAGTTCTCGGAGGGTCTCCATATGCTCGACGCTGAACTCACGACGCTTCTCCCCGCGCGGTACTCGGCATATACCTCCGGAAAAGGCGTAGAATAACTCGTAGACGCGGTTGCATTTAAAGAAGGGGTTCTTGAACGTACTCTATCGATTTACATTACAGAAACGCGACCTCCAGATCCCGTAGACGAGGGATAAGACATCTCAGCTCTGCTAACCCCGAAAGCGGCATATATCCTGTTTACTCTCCACGCTCAAATGCTCATTCTGGTACGTATTGTATACATCATTATGCAGCAACTATAAGGTTAACAGCGGGAGTGATCGTCGCGCTAGTTGATATGGTCATGCCGTACCGAGGTTGTAAGATCCCACAACGCAAACGAGGACTTTGCAGTAGATGTACACGTTATTGCAAGGAGATTGTAGGTTCCAGAATAGAAGAGCCTCCGCGGAGGCCGAGTCCGCGCATCAGTGTAGAATGTGGCACGGAGTACTCCACAATACCAACGTGTCTGCGCGTTTCTCCTAATAACTAAATTCCGACGTTGATGAGGGATCTACGCAATCACGGGGAAAACGAGAACCAAGTTCACCTCGAGAATGATAGGGTTTAATTCGCTTTACATTAGATCAGAGCGGTTTTTATCAGTACCCGGGAGTATCTGGGTGTGATACAATCAAGCACG
>JAJHRM010000174.1 GCA_020832965.1 Thermofilum sp.
TATTCCCAGCAGCTTTAGCTCACATAACGTTTAACCAGGTCAATGGGGCGTTAGCGATATTCATCAGCTACAATTCACTGGCTTACAGTACAACCCTAACGCTTATGCTCGCGACCATAACGATTACCCTGTACAAGCGAGGATGCATAGAGGTGGTGAGCGCTTAGAGGCTTTAACTCCATAAATAAAGTGGCTTGTGGTTAGCGCGCGGCGCACTGTTCTCGAGGTGATCAAGACGGAAGAGGCGTGCAGCCAACTTGACCCACTAGGACCAGTAGCGCGCGCACCGCAAGGACAAGGACCATCTCCTTGATGCTAATACCAGCGCTCTTTTAATGTTGCAATGAGCCATGCAGTCGTAAATACTGTGATTACTGCCCCCATTACCAGGTAAACCCAGAATGCGAGGTCTGTGAGCCATGTAGGCGCTATGTGGGTAAGTCCGAACACAAAGGGGTTCACGAAGTAGTGCATGAGCAAAGCCTGGATGATGAAGCCTATGAAAGGTGCAAGCGACGCCAAGCCTGCAAGCGAGTACAGCATGCATAGCACTAGGACGGCTAACGCCCCGTCCACCCCGCCGTAAACAAAGTACCCTAGAGCAGTGAACAGAATGGTGAGCCAGAAATCGCCCACAGCCAGCCTCGCATGCTTTTTGCTTGCCATATGGCGTGCAAGGTAGAAACACAGGTAGGGAGAAAAGCTTTTCGGTGCGCGGAGAACAAATGTAGGGCGAAAGGGTTAAATTGGGGAGCGCAAAACATTGCCCGTGAGCATATGGAGGACGAGCCTACGAACTTCGTGAAGGCACTCATAAAGCAACTCAAGATTAGCCCGGAGGAGTTCATCTCATTTTTAAAGGTTATGAGCCTATCCGAGTACGGCAGTGCTCACTTTAAGGTGGGGGAGCTTGAAATGCTGGTCTATAGGGGTTTCGGGGGCTCAGCTTCGAGGTTAAGTGGTATAAGGGAGGAGTGAGGAGATCCATTGAATACGACCTCACACGGCTAAGCTCCATTGTTAAGCTGATGTCGCGGATAAAGGAGGAGGAAAAGCAGGAGGTGAATCCTTAAGCTCAGAAACCTTGAGTGGTTAGGGGAGGAATCCGGGTCCGTGAAGAAGAATTCTGACTCTGGCTGAGCGCGCGAGGTATAGGAGACCGGTTACAAAGACTCCACTCTTCCTGGCTGCTGGCGGGAGGTTTGCGTCTCGTGTGCTGTCTCTACATTTTGGGGAGTGCGAGCATTAGGGCGTACAGAGAGAAGAATGAGACCGTTGGGACGGTGATGTTGTCATCGATCTTTATGTTGCCGAGGTACTCCCACTTCTCGATCAGGCTAGCCAGGAGCGCCGAGATCACCCCGGGTATCCCGAACCCCATGATTGCCGCCATCGCCGCTGAAACTACGAACATTGCCAGGGTGCCGCTCCAGTGCTTTGTGCGCCTCTTGAAGAGAGTGTTCCTCACTATTCCTGTTACTCCGTCTCCAACCGCCATCGTGAGGAGCGGCAGCGCTGGGAAGAGGAACGGGCTCTGCAGGAGAAATGGGTACTTGGGCGCAAGCTGCCTTCCCACGTACCAGCCGAGCGTGATGAAGATCCCCCAGACGATGCAGAAGTCAACCTCGTAGATGTTCTCGGGGTCCTGGAACCAGTACATCAGCTTGCCCGTCTTGTGGGGCAGGTATGTCAGGAGCGCCAGGACCATGGCCAGGATGAATGGTAGGAGTGGCGTTGAGTAGATTGGCACGTACGCGATGATCGCTGCTACGAGTCCACCCGCCAGGATGTGTATAACCTTCCTAGCGTAGTAGATGGCGACCCTCTCGCTGTTGTTGCGCTTCACGAAGAAGTTGTAGGTGGCTTTCGATATCACTAGGACGACGAACATCACCCATGCAAAGAGGCATACTGTCCAGAGGATTTCGCTTGCTGTAATCATAGGTGTATTCTAGAAAACAGTGAATATAAACTTTGTCGAAGCAACTTTCGTCAATAAACAGAGATACCCATTGGTGCTGAAAAATGCTGTTTTGCAAATATCCCGAGGGATCCATAATTCTCGGCATGAATCCACAGCAACCAGCACGCTGTACCAAGCAATGTCAAAAAAGGCGCTCGGTCGCGCGCTACAATCATGGATCCGTATTTTTCCCTCGCTAAATTCAAGTAGTTTTCTGGCAGTCTCCCTGAGTGTTTCTGTAATATCTGCGCGTGTCATGGATTATTTCCCCTTTTACGCCAGCGTACATGTGAACAATAATGTTTCTCAGCCCAACAATTCCCTGCAGCTTTTTCTCAAGACTTTCATCGATTATTCCTAGGTTTCTGATTTTTCTTACGATTCCCTGTAGGTTTCAGGAACCTCGACATAAAGCTTGGACAGAATATACGATGACAAGTTTATTATAAATTCTGTGCATACCTGTAGGTTTCTCTCGGCAATCGATAGGACCCTAGTATCTGAAGAGAATTCTTCCCTGTCGTAATGCCGTAACTCCTCCAGAATCTCCAGGCCCTTATTGAACCGTTCCAGCCTCTTCAGGACACTGGGCTTCATCCCGTCACCCTCTTTAATTCTCTTTCCGCGAAGTATCTGGAGAAGTGCAGCCAGTCGTCATACATCTTTAGCGCGCGATACGGGGGTCTTAAAGCTGTTAGAGGCTGTTAGCGCGCGGCATAGAGGCGTGAAGTCAAGCCACAGCATTCACTCGAACTCGCCCCGGGAGCCGTGTCTTCAAAAAGCTTTTATCTGCCTTGCTTCCCAATCGCATGTGAGTAACTCTTTTCTCGAGTTTAGGGGCACTCTTCACCCTGCAGATAAGGAGAGAAGCGACTTCATGCTTATACCCTTCGAGGTCCCTAGGGGCGTCAAGTCGATCCTGGTGGAGTATGGCTACAAGGCGAGAAATGCTGGCGAGTGTGAAGTTGATATCGGGCTCTTTTCGCCTGGAAGAGTAGATTTCCCGGCGGATTCAGAGGTATTTAGAGGGTGGAGTGGAACAGCAAAAAAGAAGATCGTTGTCGGTGAGAGGTACGCTACTCCCGGCTACCTGGCGGGGGGAATAACGCCCGGGACATGGAACATAGTCCTGGGGCTATACAAGGTTCCAGGATGCGGCTGCGATTACAGGGTCGCTGTCCACATGAGAGACTACGAGGAGGAGGTAACCAGGCTGGAGAGGCACACGAGTAGTCCACGAGTCGCCGGGCCCGGCTGGTACAGGGGAGACCTCCACATACACTCTATTCACAGCGACGGAGATGCGGAAGTGTGGGAAATAGCTGAGAAGGCGTGCGAGAAAGGTCTAGACTTTGTTGCACTTACTGACCACAATACGGTTAGCCACGTAGGTGAGTGCCTCCAGCTGAGTGGACCGGTGAAGATTTTCCCAGGCATGGAGGTGACCACCTACTACGGGCACATGAACCTCTTCGGAGTACGCAGATGGATAGACTTCAGGGCAAGGACGGAAAGCGATGCAGCAAGGATAATTGAGCTCGCCAACAGGTACGGCTACATAGCCTCCATCAATCACCCGAAGCCGGATTATCCCTGGCTCCTGGGCAACTGGGAAAAAGTCAACGTCGTGGAGGTATGGCAGACGATATGGGAGTATTTTAACCCTGTCTCCCTGAGGAAATACGTTGAGCTTCTAAGCAGTGGGAGAGACGTTGTCGCTATAGGTGGGAGCGATGCACACAAGATAAAACGCGAGGAAGGCATACCTAGGCTAGGCGAGCCAACCACAATTCTTTACATGAACAATTTAACAGAGGAAGAATTCCTTGAAGCGATCAGGCATGGGAGAGCCGTGATAACGAACTCCCCGCATGGTCCGCTGGTCGAGTACGAGGCTGAGTGCGGGGGGCCTCAGGCAAGCATAAAGACGACACGGGTAATCCCCAGAGTAAACAAGGTAAAGATGAGAATAGAGGGAGGAAAAGACTCCATACTCTTACTCCTAACAGCCGGGGGGCCGATAAAAATCGCCACAATAAACGACAACTACTATACTGCTGAAATCATGCTGAGCCTGACACGCGAAGATGTCTTCGCCCTACCACTCCTCATGGACCCAGAGTATCCCTACGACGACCCGTTATCCGAAGAGGCAATAGTAAAAGCAATGGCAAACCCACTCCTCTTGCAAGAAAAATCTTAAAGGTTCAAAGCTACGCTGACTGATGCTTTCATTCCTGCCGTGATAACGCATACCGTAAATAGTATAATGAAACAACCTGTGTTATTCTCAAGGAATGCATACCTTCAACAAGAGAACTCGGCCGGATAAGATTTAAAAAGCAAACACTTATACGCATCCCTATGACAGGTAACGTGGGAAGGGTCTCCACTTACATCTGTGGAAGTGGCGGAAACTATGACGAGTATAACCCATCGAAAGTGACAGGGCAGGATCGACACCTCTCCAGCTGTGCTGAGAGCCTCCTCTGCGGCACGCGCCGAATAGCCTCTTCGCTGCCTCCAATTCGTCAATTGCCTCCTCAAGCCAGTCCCTGTACTTCTCGTGGCTCAATCTAACCCCCAGCCTTGGGGAAGCATACGACCAGCATTATTAAAAACCATCTTAACTATGAGCGCTGTGCGCTCTAGCGCGCTAAGACATTAACCTGGTTTAACTGCTATGACCACGAATGCCTGCCCCTGGAACCAGCCGTACTTGAGGTAGCTTGAGAGCGAGTTCCACCACGGGATGTCTATTCTTCTCACATCGACGACCCTGAGCCCAAGCTTCGCCAGAAGCTCTACGTCCGCCTCGGGCCTCCTCCTGCGCCTCAGGGGAAGGTGTCTGTATATCTTCAGTAGAGGCCTGGGATTTCTCCTCTCGAGCAGAGCCGTGAGTAGCAATGAGACGAGGCGCCACGCCCTTTTGCGCAGCGTTGCAGGCCTCGGAGCAGAGTCTATGATAATCACCCTTCCACCGGGCCTCAAAACCCTTCCCTGCTCTGCTAACGCTCTCTCCGGGTCTGGTAGAAGCGCCATGAGGTACCTGCTGATGACCGCGTCGAAAGAATTGCTGCGGAAAGGCAGTTCCTCTGCGTCACCAGCGCAGAACCCCACGCCGCTGAGGTTAAGTCTCCCAGCCTCCTCCTCAGCCCTCCTCACCATACGCTCCGAGATATCGATTCCCACAACCCTATGACCCAGCCCGGCCAGGAGCATCGCGACGACTCCTGGACCCGTCCCTACGTCAAGAACGTCGAGCTTCTCTCCGCCTAAAAGCTCTCTCAGGAAGCCAAGCAGGAAGTACCTTTCCCACCAGAACGTAAAACCGCAGTAAGTGCTCGCTAAGGCATCGTAGTGCTGCATCTCCAAGACCTTTACCTGAGTGCCTTGAGAGGCTCTCGCCTCAGGGCTCGTGAAGTAGTGCTTCAAGTGCGTTAAATCCTTGAGGCGCATGCTCAGCAATTTGGTGCACCGCACGCGCCGCCTATATCCGAGGAAGCTTATGGCTGGGATTATTAAAAGCTATCTCAGCATGTAGGGGCTGGTCCCCGCGTGACCTCGGCGCTGTGTATAATTTTCAAGAAAGTCCCCGCTTTAGATCATGTTTATACGCTTATTTTCTAGTAAAGCATATTTTTGTTATTTGGGCTGGGGGGAATTGTATGAGAAAGATTCCGAGAACAATGTCCACCCAGCACCCGGACAACGCCAATGTCCCGGGCTGGGTGGAGGGGGAGGTCCTCGCTGGCGAGAAGGAGGTATTCGAGGTCTAC
>JAJHRM010000175.1 GCA_020832965.1 Thermofilum sp.
CTGCGGGGGAGCTGGTCGAGATTAGTGGTATGTTGCCTGAGGGCTGGCTGAGGGAGAGGCATGAGGACTCGCCGACTTTTGGGGAGTTTGTCGAGACTGCAAGGAGGCATGGGGACACTTTTTATACGGTTTTTATTGTGCCCAAGAGTCGCCCGGATGAGAGGGTGGAGGTGGACGGCATAATTGTGCCGGCGGAGAAGGAGTATGTTTTGGGAGAGCTTACTAAGGGGGCTGTGGAGACCGGCGAGAAGATTGTAGTTAAGGGCCGGCAGTTTTTGATGGTGTGGTGGGACTGAAGGGGTCTTGGCTGGGCTGTTGCTTGTAACAGCTGGTAAGCTTTTTGGGGTTGCTGTGTTTTTTAGAGATTGATTGGTGCAGGTGGCGAGTGTTGAGTGGGGATGCTGTTTTTGCGGAGGGGTTGACGAGGGTTTATAGGATTCTGGGTACTGGGTTTTATGACCCAGGGACTCTCTATGATGTTTTTGGGAGTAGGTTTGTTTATGAGGTTTTTATGCGTGCGGTTGTGAGGAAGAGGGAGGTCTACGCGCTGAGTAGCGTGTCTCTGAGGGTTGGGGAGGGCGAGTTTGTATGTGTTTTGGGTCCTAATGGGTCTGGGAAGACGACTCTCATCAAGATACTGGCTGGGATTATACCGCCGAGTGGTGGGAGGGCTGAGGTTATGGGTTATGATGTGGTTAGGGAGAGGGATATGGCTGTTCGGCAGGTTACTTATATTCCTTCCCTTGCTGCTGCTGGGGCGTGGGCTCAGGCGAAGTTGACGGTGAGGCAGAATCTGCGGATAATGTCTAGGCTGTTTGGTGCCCGGTTTGAGGATGTGCTGGATCTTGCTGGTAGGTTTGGGCTGGGAGATGTTTTGGATAGGCCTTTTGGGTCTCTTTCTACTGGCCAGCAGGCGAGGGTTGGCCTGCTTATAGGTCTCTTGAGGAGGAGCCCGGTTTACCTTCTTGACGAGCCGACTATGGGGTTGAGCCCGGAGGTTGCCAGGATGCTTCGGGGCTACCTGCTGGACTTGAATAGGAGGCTGGGGGTGACTGTTCTCTATGCTACTCATCATCCCCTGGAGGCGCAGGAGGTTGCGAGTAGGGTGATTATTATGGATCGTGGCAGGGTGATTGCTGACGGGTCTGTGGGGGAGCTTGTTAGGAGTAGTGGTGTGGAGGAGTCGATAAGGCTGGAGGCTTACAGGGTCTACTTTGATTTGGGCGGGTTGCTCAGGGAGTTTGATCCAAGCTATGTTGAGGTTCGCCCTTTGAGGCCGGAGGTTGGGGAGTATGAGGCTGTCCTAGGTGTTAAGGATAGCGACGAGGTTTTGCCGAGGCTTCTCAACGAGTTGATATCTAGGGGAGCTAGGGTTAGTAGGCTTAGTGTGCGGAGGGCTAGCCTTGAGGATGCTTATCTCTACTATGTGGGGTCGGCGAGGGGTGAGCGGTACGGTTAGCATTCAGAGTGTTCTGGAGAGGGTGAGGGTGAATTTGGGGCATGTTGCGACTTTCTACTATGAGGAGGTGTCGAACATAGCTGTTTGGTGGCTCTGGAATATTCCCTTCCAGTTTCTCCAGATCTTCTTCTCGCTACTGCTTTTCAGGTATTTTGCGGCGGCCTTTGGGGGCTCCAGCCCTCTTTATGGTGGGAATTTCATGGCGTATATTATTTCGGGCTTAATGATTAACACGTATATGGATGCCTCCCTAGAGGTCTACTACCACTCTATGGCGGCGCTGTACCACGGGAGGATGGGGGTGGGCGGGGTGCACTTGTCTAGGAGGGACTTCTTGCACCTTGCCGGGATATCGCCTTATGTCTTCATATTTGCAAGGGTGAGCTGGCGATACCTCATGGAGACCTTGACATTTGCCTTGTATCTCTTGACGGGGGTCCTGTTCTTTGGTTTCCGCGTGTCGGCGGGGGTGGACTGGGGACTTGTGTTTTTAATAGTCTTGTTGAGTGTAGCGGCGTGTAGTGGTATAGGTCTGGTGTCGGCCTCAATGTATTTTCTTGCTGGCGCGTATAGGGGCGTCGAGCCGATAGTGTGGTTCGTGAGGCTGTTTGTGCCCCTAGCCGCCGGGATATATGTGCCTCGGGAGCTTCTCCCAAAGGAACTGGTCGTAATCGGGGATATTCTGCCTCAGACGTATGCTGCTAGCGCTATAAGGAGGGTTCTCTTGGGTGGTGCAATGCTTAACGGTGTAGCTGCTGAGCTGAGGGTTCTCGTTCTGCAGGCAGCAGTGTTGATACCGATCGGTATTGTGCTTTTGAGGTATTCGCTTTCACTGGAAAGGAGGAGGGCGACGATGTTCTAGCAAGTGTTTTGCCACGTGTCGGCGCGTGGTGGGGACCTGTTGGAATGGAGGAGGCTGTCTGTGGTCTTATGAGTCTGTGTGTTGGGATGGTGTAGACTTCTAAGGAAAGACTTTACAGGTTCGTGGAGCGGGATTTCGGTGTGGAAAGAGTGACGAGGAGCCCCTTGCAGAGATAAAGAGCTTGCTGGATCTTCAGGTTTCTCAACAGGGATAGCTGTGAAAAAAAAATAGTGGGTAAAATAACTAGTGTGGGTTAGCGCGCTGGCGTTGATAATTCCAGTTTTTCTGTAGTGGTTTTTTGTAAAAAAAGGAACTTTCTGGCGGATTTTCTAAGTCAAAAGGTTTATATGAGTGGGTTTATTGAATTTGGTGGGTATGGAGGTTAGATTGAGGGTTGATAGGAGGGGTAGGATAACGATTCCGAGGGCTGTTCGGGAGGCTTTGGGGATTGGGAAAGAGGTAAAGTTGGTTGTGAAGGGTGATGTTGCGATTTTGAGTAAGTCTGAGGATCCCTTTGAGACTTTGAAGGAGGCCTTTAAGGGTTTGACTTTTTCGCGTGAGATAAGGAGAATTGCAGAGGAAGAGGCTTTGAAGGAAGTATTATCTAGGGGGTCCCGGGGGGCTGGTGTTGAGGGGTCTGGTGGAAACAGCCTTTCTATTGGCGCTGAACCCTGATGATCCTAATCATGGCTATGCGATGGGCTTGCTTAATAAGTCGCGGAGACGTGAGGTTGAGCTGTATCTTTCTTCTCCTGCGCTTTTAGAGTTGTCTCTTCTTCTCAAGAGTAAAGGACTGGGGGAGGCGAAGATACGGGAGGTTTTTCTAGCTTTGGAGAGTGTCTTGTCTCGTTACGGTGTTGTTCGTGTAGCGTGTCTGGGGCTTAGGCACGTGTCTTTTGCTGCTGAGCTTCGTGAGAAGTATGGCTTAACGTTTTTTGACTCTCTTCATGCGTCTATAGCCATATTGGACCAGCTTGAGTATTTGGATTTTGATCAAACTGTAAGTAGAATTGTATTGGAGGAGAAAGGTAGGAGCTTGAGGTAGGAAGTGTGCGATTAATAAATTTTTATTTTTCACGCGAATATAGTTGCTGGCTTAATTTTTGATTTTAAGTGCAGAATGTCAGTGCAATTTCACTGACTAATTGTTTAACTACGAGAATTCGTTGTTTTGTGGAGTTCAAACAAATGTAATAATATATGGCGAGTGGTGTTATATTGTTATGCGTAGGAGGGTTAGGACTGTAGCTGTCTCGGAGGAAACCTACGTTTTGTTGAGTGAGTTTAAGCAGAGGGCAAAGTGCTCCACTTTTGAGGATGCTATACGTAAGGCTATAGAGCTGGCTAATCGTGCCCTAGTCGTGGGTGTTCTTGAATATGTGAAGAATAAGGATTTGTCTGGGGAGGAGAAGCGGGTACTAGCAGAGGTTAGGGGGAGGCTGAGGGAGGAAGGCGTTTGGCTGAGAAGATAGTTATGACTTTGAGAATGATGGGGAATTAAGGCAAATTTAGGATATATGCTGTGTGTACTTGGTTCTAGAGGATTCTAGGATCTTACCGTTATACACCGTTATGTGACGTTATTTTTCGGGGTCTAAGCGTTGCAAGAATAGAATAGAGCTTTGCCTGTGTTTTTCTCGGTGTTCATAATGTTTAAAAGGGTTTTTGTTTGTTGTTGGCAGGGTATAGAGTGATGTCTGAAGGGAAGATATACGTCCCCGACACGTCTGCGATACTTAGCGGCGTGTTCCGAGAGCATATACTAGAAGGGAAAGTGTCTGGGAAGATTGTTGTCCCAGCGTACCTACTGAACTATTTCGAGGAGCAGGCCCGTAAGGGTAGCAGTATTGGGTATAGTGGGGTCCGCGAGCTTAGCTTGTTGAAGGAGGCAGTCGAGTCCCTGCCCGAGGTTGTCGAGCTGGAGTATGTTAGCGAGTTGCCCAGCTCTGCTAGGGGTCAGCGCGACTTGAGTCCCGACCTCGTGTCGCGGCTGGCCGCCCTGGAGGTTGACGGGGTTCTTGTAACGTGTGACGAGCTGTCTGCGACTGTTGCTAGGTCTATGGGTGTCAAGGTGTGGGTTCTTCCTCCCAGGGGGGAGAAGGAGTTCTTCCTTGAGAAGTTTTTTGGACCCGACGTTATGAGTATACATTTGAAGGAGGGCGCCAAGCCGTATGCAAAGAGGGGTGTTCCTGGGCAGTGGAGCTTTGTTAGTCTGCGGGAGGAGCCCTTGACAAGGGAGGAGCTAGAGGACTACGTGAGGCAGATCTTTGAAGTGGTTAGGACGAATAGCAGCACCTCCTTCATAGAGTACGAGGGTGTCGGGGTCGTTATCGCACAGCTGGATCTTTACCGTGTTGTTATAACTAAGCCGCCCTTCTCGGATGGCATAGAGATCACTGTTACAAGGCCTGTCGCTAGACTGCGCTTAGAGGATTACAATTTGCCGAGGAAGTTGCTGGAGAGGCTTGAGAAGCAGGCCGAGGGTATACTTATTGCTGGCGCGCCAGGCATGGGTAAGACTACGTTTGCTCAGGCCCTGGCGGAGTACTACTACAGGAAGGGCAAAGTTGTGAAGACTATCGAGTCGCCTAGGGACATGCATCTGCCAGCGGATATTACTCAGTACTCCAGGAACTATGCTACTTCTGAGGAGATACACGACGTCCTCCTCCTCAGTAGGCCTGACTATACGTTCTTTGACGAGATGCGAGACACGAGGGACTTTGAGCTCTACGCCGACTTGAGGCTGGCTGGGGTGGGCATGGTTGGAGTTGTACATGCCACGTCCCCTATAGATGCCGTCCAGAGATTTATTGGAAGAGTAGAACTTGGAATGATCCCCTCAATAATTGACACAGTCATATATGTCAGATATGGCCGCGTCGAAAAAGTTTACTCGCTTGAAACAACTGTGAAGATTCCCCACGGACTTAAAGAGGAAGATCTAGCTAGACCTGTAGTTGTCGTGAGAGACTTCCTGTCCGGGGAGCCAGAGTACGAGCTTTACGTCTTCGGGGAGAGGACTTTCGTCGTTCCAATAAAGCGTGGAAAGCCTGAGAAGATAAGTGTTGAGAATTATAAAATGAAGAGTACGCTGGAAAGAGCGCTCCTCAAGATGGTTGGCGACAGTGGATATGAAATTACTATTAATGATGAAAGTGCCGTTGTGACGATTCTGGTTCCAGTTGACGAGTTTAATTACTTGGCTGGAAAGCCGAGAAGAAAGCTTGAAAGGATAGTTCGTAGGTACGGGTTTAGCCTTGAGTTAAAACCGATCCTGTGATGCGTGCATTAGCGCGCGCTAATGCCGCATGCAAGCGATATCTTTATTAATGCATCACAG
>JAJHRM010000176.1 GCA_020832965.1 Thermofilum sp.
ATTTACTGAGTGCAGAGAGCTCGCGTCGTGGCTGGAAGGTAAGGGCTTCGATGTAGATGGCATACTCGAGGAGGGCGAGGAGCTCCTAGACAATACGTTGTGGCTGTATTGGCTTTTAAGGGACGTGCTAGCAGGCAACTGCAAACTCATCGACACATGGAGAGGAAAGCAAGGGAGCGCGTGCGAGGACTTAGAGGCGATGTACTTTGAATGCACGCACCGCGATGCCGAGGGTCGCGTGGAGAAGTACAAGAGAGTAGCAGTGAGAACGGGATTCCACACGCTTGTGGCAGAAGCACCAGAGTACACAAATGCTCATCAGCCGTGAGAACCTGTAGAAGAGCCGTCTTCGTGGTAAACATATATCTAGCTTCAGGAACCTGCTCTTACTTGTGGAACGGGGATTTCTGCCTTGAGCGGGAGGAGGACTTGGGATGATTTAGTCTTGGAAGCCATGAAGAATCTAGGTGCCGATGTCAAGCCTGTCGCGCTGAAGGACATCTACAACGCTGTCGAGAGGCTTGCCCCCTCCATGTGCGACAACAGCAACGTGTACGTACTCACCTACAAAGGCAGGGTAGTGAGAGAGCCGAGGTGGAGGAGGAACGTTAGGGATGCCCTCCTAAAGCTTAGGAGAAGGGGTTTAGTGGCAAGTAAGGGTAGAGGTTCGTGGATGCTTGTCAAAGCCCCCTTCGCTTAGCGGGCCAAGCGCATAAATCTGAGAGGGGGCATGCGGTGCACTTAGGATCTTTAGCTGTACACACCTTCCTGGCGAAGTCCAGCACCCCGAAGCTGAACTTCTCAGCGGGCTCGGGATCCTTAGGCACCAGCATCCTTGCAAAGGACCACATCGCAGGGTCTGTGTGAGGCCTCTTCTTAGCGGATCTGACCCCGAAGACCCTCTCAAGAACCCTTATCATGTTCCTGTCAAGGAGAGGCTCGGGCTTTCCGCACGCCCTGAGCAGGACCTCTGACGCGATATAGTCCCCTACACCAGGAAGCTCGTCAAGGCTCTTCCTGTCGCACGGAACCCTCCCACTGAACCTCTGCACAAGAAACCTGGCAAGCTCAATGAGGTGCTTGGCCCTCTGGTGCTCAATCCCTAGGGGCCTTATAACAGCCTTAACCTCATCCTCAGGCGCAGAGAGGAGAGCCCGGGGATTTGGAAACCTGCGCAGAAACTCTTCATAAACCCTGACAACTTGCTCCGTCGTAGTTTTTTTAAGAAGGAATGCAGCAACCAGCACCGCCCACCCATCTCTCGCTCTCCTCCACGGCAGATCCTTATCTCCATACCTTTCATACCACTCAACAATTCTCTTCCTGAAATCCTCAACCCTGTTTTTATCTAAGAATAAAGTTCCGATAGCTCCCACCTGACGCGAGCATAGGATTCTATTCTGAAGCTAAGATAAATATATATTGTTTTGCTCCAGCATAAAAACAAGCGGTAGGCGCTTTTTACAAACTTAATAATTACACGGCGCATCAACATGCCTTCGGAAACCTCGAACTTCAGAGTTTTTGTCCCTAAGGATAGGTATTTAGAGGTCTTAGGCTTCACGATGTATGCTTACCTCGCAGAGAAAATAACGCCCTACAGCGGTATGTTTGGCGGGGTCAGAACGCTGGGGCAATACATCGAGAACTTCATATACGGGAAAATAGCGGAAATAGCCTTTCAAATGTTTTTAAAGGAGCGATTCGGCTTGGAGGCGCTTACGGATGTCGACTTGGCCGGCTTCATTAAAGGTGTGTACCTACCCGATCTAATAGCTGTAAAGCTGGGTTCCGATTATGAAACACTAAAGCTCTGGATTGAGGTAAAGGAGGTGAGGAGGGATCAGCGGTGGTTTCTCATCCCAGCGTCGGCCGTAAGGTCGAGGCCTTACGACGTCTACGTTGCTGTATGGGTTGGATTGCCGGACACTCATGTTGCATGGCTAGTTAAGCACGTACCCGAGGTGATGAACCGCATGGGTGACGAATGGAAGAAGCTTGTAAGCGATATTGAGAAGAATGTTGAGAATGTGCCCTGCAAAATTATGGGGTTTGTCACGTGGAGCGAAGTAGACTTCGTCGTTAAGGCGCACAACAACGACAGCAAAGCAAAGCAGGAGCTGGACAGAAGATTTGGCCAGAGGTTCTGGTTCTACTTTACAGGCGAAGAACGACTCTTTGATCCTCTCGAGCCCTCATGGAGGGGGAGCGAAGTCGGCGAGAACATCGGGTTCCACCTTATAAAGCTCCAAGAGGTCAGCAATTGGGATTTCTTGCACAATCTGATTCAAGAAAACAAAAGGCTTGTAGGTCCTATTACAAAGGGTTTGAAGATAAAGAGTGGCGACTTTCCAAAGATCTGCGGGAGCCCCCGCGGAGATCTGCGCGAATTTGCGCAGAGATGCATCGAAATACAGCTGGACATGATGAAGAAGCAGTACGGCTCTATATTAAGGAGCAAGAGCTGGTTTGAACAGCCTTTTAGTACTTAGTTTCAACGCTGTTAAGCACTTGCGCTAGCGCCTCGGCAATAACCTTAGATGCTAAGGGTGGCACAGCCTCTCCTATCTGGGCTCTTACCTGTTGCCATGTGCCGGCGAACAGAAAATCGTCCGGGAAGGTCTGGAACCTGGCGCGCTCTCTATTTGTGAGCATCCCCCTGCTCCTCTCGTAATGATACCCCCACGTGCCCCCGCCACCGTAAGCTATCACTGTGGGGGCTGGGGTTAGCGGGTGTGCTCTGCGGTAGATGTTGCTCATCAGACCCTTCACCTCCCATCGAGTTCCCCTAACGAACTCGTGGTTCTCTCCGGGAGGTATACGCTTGAGCCTCTCCAAAACTTCGAAAGACTCTTTGGGTATTCTATTGCTTCCATCAGGAGGATTCAGACTTTTCACAGGCCTGCCGTAGTATCCGAGCTCCTTCAGCACCCTTCTGTGCTCTTCAAACGCTCGCTCAAGCTCTTCTTTCGATCCCGGACTTATGCTGTTGAGGCGCAGGTAGTCCTCAACTATGTTGAACGTGAGCTTGCCCCACACTTTGCGCTTCCATTCAAGAGCTCGCGGAGTTCCGACCTCATTCCACACACCCTCATACTCCTTCATCACCCTGCAGTACACATCTTGGAGCTCCGGGAGCTCCCGGCCTTCGAATACTTCGATGGGCGTCAGGGGATATTTATGGAGCAACGCGTTGCCTCCGCTCAGCTTGTATTCAAGAAGCTGTTTGATTTTCCACAAGCGGATTAAGTCCTTACCCAGCAAGTCCCTCCTAATGCCTATTATTATCAGGCGCTCCCTCATCTGCGGAACGCCGAGCTTAGTGAAGTCAACAACTTTCGAGAACACGATTTCATAGCCTTCTTCGGGGCTCTTCGTGATCCCGTTGCCTATGGCCTTCCGAACCTCATCCCACCGGGCGTTTAAATGCGAGAAGTCCTCGATTATAGCCTTGTAGGCAAGGCCTCTGTTCGCGTTGACAAGGCCCGGCACGTTCTCAAAAACAAACGCTTTCGGCTTGAGGGTGACCAAGGCCCTTACGAAGTGCGCATAAAGCCTTCCCCGTCTAACTTCTACACCCCTTCTCTTGTTTTCAGGGCCCCTAACAATTGAGAAGTCCTGACATGGAGGCCCCCCAACAACTACATCAACCTCCGCGTCCTTGAGTGAGGAGAAGTCGACGCGCTCAACATAGCACACAAGAGCGGTGCCCGGCTCCGCCTCAGCAGTTCCGCTACACCTCTTCAGCTTGAGTCCGAAGTTCCTGGAGTAGGTCATCATCGCAGGTTCGAGAATGTCGTTGGCGAACACGATTGTGTAGAGCCCTGTCTGCACAAAGCCTAGGTCGAGTCCTCCTGCCCCAGAGAAGAGGGAGACAACTGTGGACTTCCTCATCTCTGAGCACCGCCCTCTGTGCTGAGAGATCTCTTGATGTTTTCCGATACTACAGACTTCTCAGAAAGCCAGGCGAGCACTATGTTTCTCACGATCTCAGCGTCGTCGTTGCCCATAACCCCTCTGAACCGCTCTATGAGACTCCACTGTTCCCCCGTGAACGTGACCTGAACCCTCTTAACTTTGTTTCTTCCTTTATCGCGTTTCAAAGCACACACCACAAACACATATAAGACACAGAGGCTTATAAAGCTTAGGGCACAGGGATTTATCGCGCACCAGTATTGTAGTCGGCCTTTCTACGTCTAAAAGGGCGAGGTTCTCTCCGCTTTCTAGACTTTGCGTTAACGCCTAATCCTCTTTTCAGCGTTCCCAATTTTCCACGCAGGCCGTCAATGCTTGTTCGAGCTCCTTTATTTCGCTCTCCACGATTGCCTGTACTCGTCTAAGCCACTCGCAGTGCTCTCGGAGGTACTTCTGCGGGTTGACTTTTAGGTACTCCTCCGTGGCCAGCTTATCCATCTCGATCTGGTGCAGGAGCGTCCTTGCCCGCCACCACTTCTCCCTGATCTCGTCGCACCCGCCCGACATCGGCGTCTGCCCCCACGGGTTATCTAACCGCCTGGGGTCTAAAGGGCTTTTAGTGGTGCTCGTTGAGGCGCATCCCGACCTTTCACTTAGAACCTTGAGAGGCCGGTCAAGAGGGCTACACAGCGTGAGAGACTCCGTGAAATCGCTCAGCGGTCACCCAGATGAGTGCTTGCGTGCCCCGAATTCGGGGGTTTGCGAGTGACCGGCAGGGACCTCGCTAAGCGAGCGGGGTTTAATGCCTCTCCATTCTGAGCGCGGGTCGCTACTGTTCGTACATCTCCCTGGGTTAGGGTCACCCTGATGCCCTAAATTTGGGGGAATTGGTGTTCGCGATGCTCAGCCCGGGCCTGTGACGTGGCCGAGCTACGCTACTTGTCTGGCGCCCGCGTCACCGCGCCGTGGCAGATCTGTTTTCAAACGCCACACGACTGCGCAGTCACCATAGCGAATTGCTATAATGACTAGCCACAGGGATTCACCATGGTAAGTCGCTATAGTAAGTTTACTGTAGTGAATCCCCTACGGCAAGTTGCTATAGTGACCGCGGAGCAGAAAGCGTTGCGACGGGCCTGCACTCCACTCTCAGGGTCTGAGATTGCAGTAAACTGCGTGGTGAAATCGTGCAGGTAGATCGCACCTGGTAGGTGACGCTTCATGCATAAACCGGGGTTTGAAGCTCTGCACTCTACTGCATAACGTCTTTATAAATCGCTTTTAGAAAACGTCTTTTTCGAGGATCAAGCCGTTTTTAGGTGTCTCTGTGGGCAGGAAGAGGTATGATGACGATGCTCTCAGGGCTAAGGCACTGGAGCTGAGGAGGGAGGGATTGAGCTACAGGGAGATCGCTAGGAGGCTAAGGTGTAGCGCATACAAGGTGTGGGAGCTGTTGTCGTCGCATGAAAATGTGCAGTCGAGGATCAAGCAAGTGACCGAGCTAGCTCAAAAATTAGACGGGCTGAGCAGGAGGGTTAGCGAGGTTGAAGAGAAGGTATCCAGGGTTAAGGGTCTAGAGCACCTGGCCGAGCTGGTCTCTAGAATTGAGTGTCTCGAGAGAGTGGTGGACAGGATAGACCGTGATTTCGGTATTGCGTCACTCAGCGCGCTCTACAAAGTATTCGACAATCCCTGCAGGTGGATTAAGGGGGAGTACTGCACGCT
>JAJHRM010000177.1 GCA_020832965.1 Thermofilum sp.
GACGTATGGTCACCAAGGTGATTCCCCGTTAAGCTGGCACGCTACCGAATCAGCTCAGTTTAGCAGTGCGTTTTCAGCCGTACAAGAATGAATCCATCGTGAAACCCTGTCCAGCTCCCTCTAGCAGCTTTACCACGAGCGCGTCTATCTCCTCCAGCAAGCTCCCGAGATCTTCCCTCAGGCGCCTACGCACGGTCGCGACTTCCTGGGGCAGGAGGACGCCTCTTTCCTTAAGCCTCTTATCGTAGCCATACTCCTTGAGGATTTGCGGTAAGGCTCGCTGCGCGATTTCGTAGGCCTCCCTGCCCAGCTCGGACAGCGCCCTGTGAACCGGGTCCTCGGGCCTATACTTCGGGATCGGGTACTCCAGAGGCTTCTTACAAATATGACGCTCACCAAACTCACCCCTAGATTGCATAGGTTTAATTAGTTCATCAATTATGCTTGAATTAAGTACAGAAACTAAGTAGAATGCCTCTTTTTCATCGTTAGTGTCATAGTAATAAAGCGTATGACCTGCAATAATGCCATTCAACATGGGATTTTCTTCAAGAACTTTTTCAACGTCGATAACAGCTGCGGCGAGGTACGTTCCTGACGTGAGATATATGACTTTAAACTTCGCGCCGGGGTTCTGGCTGGACAGTTTGCGTTGCCAGTCCAGCCACTCGTACAGAGAAGCCCTTTCTCGCTTCTCACCTCTAGTTTCGTTCCAGACCTTCTCTACCTCTTTGAGCCAATCGGCAAGGTAGCTATACCCCAGACGCCTAGCCTCCTCTCTCGTTATCACCTGGTACCTGTTCCCCGCGGGGACTATCGGGAGGACGGCCAGGTTGGGCGGTAGGTGGCAGAATGGCATGACCTCAGCGCTCGTGAGCACTCCGTATACAAACCTCTTTTCCACCGGCAGCGGCGGGATCTCCCGCTCTACTTTACCCCTCACCTTAACTCGCTTGCTCGTTTCGACGATCACGAAGTCCCTGTGCTCCTTGATCAAGTCGACGAACCAGCAGGATTGTGGAACCACCGTCGCCCCTTGCCTAAAGCGCTCGTAGTAATCGCTCTTCCTGGCCTGAATCCTCACTTCCTTGTAGTCGAGCCAGGATCTCGCGCCGATCCTGTTGAGGTAGAGCTTTTTCGCCTCGAACTTCAGGTGCTTCCTCGCCTCGTCGAGCGGGAGCACTTTGTGCCTCTCAGCCGGCAGTCTCCCGCTAACAACCACGGCTTCCACCGGGTACCGCGCTACACTTCCCTTCTTAGCGATCACGGCGCAGGTCGGCACGTAAAACAAGGGCTCAACATCCTTGCAATCGATCACTTTGATGAACCCGTAGGTGACGTTATTCGCTACGCAACTCCTGAAGTTGTCATGCTGGTCAGAGCTGAAAATCGACCTAGGCATGACAAAGCCGATGTGGCCGCCGTCCCTTAGGTAAACGTCGACTGCCCTGACGAAGAAGAGAGTGGCCATCTCCATGTGCGTCATCAGGTGCTCGTCTGTGACGAGCCAGTAGGTTTTTGTGATCAGGCTCTTGACTTTCTCCTGGTATGCGGGGTCCGCGATGTACCTATACGCTAGCCAGGGAGGATTGCCTACTACGAGGTCAAACGACTTCTTGAACAGCGTGGGGAGAACGTGACCTTTGATTATCGGGATCCATACTGAATCCATATCATTTTTCCTAAGTTTTAGAAGGCTTTCATAAAAATCTTTCAGGATGTTTAACCACGCCTCTGCCTCCTCCTGGCTAGCGCTAACTTCCGCAAACACTTCGAAAGCTTTTTTAACTTCTAAGCTTTCGCTTGACTGTTCCCTTTCCAGTAAGCCTTGAACGGTCGAAAGGAATTCGTGGAGCCTCCCGGACTCTACTAGCCCTGCAGGCAGTGTGAAGTCTCCAACGGCAGTCGGCACCTTAACAACCTCGATGCCGTACATGACCTCCTTAAGCTCCTCTGCGGTTACTATGGAGTTGGCTAAATATATCGGGATCTCTATTTCTTCATCCCCCTTGTGCTCCAAGAGACCGGCAGCCGCCAGAGCCAGCAGGTAGTTGGTCTTCGCGGTGAGAAGCGCCAGCACGTCTATGTCGAAGCCTACGACGTTCTTCGTTACCGCCAGCAGAGCTCGCTTAGCGACCTCGTGTGGGAGTCCGCCGGGGTACTTCCGCCTAAGGTAGGAGGCGATCCGCTGAATGATCAGAGATAGGAACGTGCCCGTGCCGACACCCGGGTCGAGCACCCTGATGCTGAGAGGGTCCACGCCCCGCGACTCTAGCTCCTTGAACCCCTCCGTGCTCAACCCGAGCTCGTCTAGTATCAGCTCGGCTAGCCAGTCCGGTGTGGTGTAAATGCCTAGGAACTTCCTCACCTCCTCCCTCGGGACCAGCTCCTCGTAAAGAAGCTTGAAAACGTCCCTAGCGGTGGAAAGGTCGCAGGTTAGAGCTTCGACATCGTACTCGTCCAGCGTTGCTATGACTCCTTTCACAGCCTCGCTTATCTCGCTGTTCCACTCGTCGAGGTACCACCCGAAGAGGTCACCTTCAAGAAAGTTCCTCACTTTGTACCACTTGTACACGAAGCCGGACTCTAGGCGGGACAGCTCTTCCCTGAGATTCACACCCGTCGCCTTCAGGCGCTTGATGTACGCTCTCGCAACGCTGTCGTAGAATCTAGCAGCGACCTCAGCCGCCAGCAGCTTCAGCACGAGGGCGTAGTACGTCTGTATCGCGTAAAAGAGCTTGACGCCGTCAACCTCCTTAACCTCTTCCTTCGTGAAGTCATAGTACTCGGCGATTTTCCTCAGCTGCTCACCCGATAGCGGGTAAGCGTGGGAGGCGAGCTTTCTCCACTCCTCAAAGAGAGCCTTCGCCCTCCTGCTCCTGGGGTTCGCGAGAGCGTTGTAAAAGGCCCTCACGGTTCTCCGGGCCACGCCGCTCCTGTAGCCGAAGTCACTCGCGAGGACCCTAGCGCTTAGCAGCTTCTTGTAAGCTGCGACAACCACCCTAACGATCCTCCTTAGGCTATCGGCATTCAGGGGGTAAACCCCCGTTTCGGGGTCTACCCTGAAAGCCTTAGCTTCAACGTCGTACTCCACGAACACCACGCTGTAGCCGTCGAGGATCACGCCGGCGATCCTTGGAGCCAGGCCCTCCCTCCTTATCCCCTCGATGATCCGCCTGATTTCCTCCTCGTTGAGGAGGGCGGGTATGTACTCCTCCATCAGCTTCCTCACCGCCTCCTCCCTCTCCCTGACCCTGCTCAGGGTTCCGGGCACCTTGTACTCGAAAATCGTGAGACCGTAGAGGGCGTCGAGCCTGTAATGTCTAACCACTGCGCCCTCCACGCCCTTCACTCTATACTCATACTTCGGGGGAGGGATCCCGAGGATTCTCCACACCTCCTGATCCAGCACCTTCTCGACGTTGACTTTTAGGTCCTCTTCGGTGCCTCTACGCAGCTCCACCTCTCTTGCGATCCTATGAATCTTGTCTACAACCCCCTGGAGGTTCACGAGAGGCTCCAGCTCGCCAGATCCGCTTAACGCCAAGGCTCTCCGAATACTTCAGGCTTTCCCGCTTTTTAAGGTTGCTCGAAGTTTGATCCCGTAAACCTCGAGAGCGTACTTGCGCTAGCTCAGCAGCTCCTTGAACGCTTCCTCGCTGAGCTTGTTGATGGCGAAGGCTACGAGCATGTTCTTGGGCCTGGGCTTCGGCTTGTCGAAGACCTTCTCCACCCTGATTCTTAGGCGGTAGGGCCAGATGGCCTTCCTCTCCTCCTTCTCCCTGGGCCAGAGGGGCTCGCTGCCCTCGAACTTGCCCTCGACGACGCCGTAGCCCAGAACCCCCGCCCTCGTCGCGTAGAAGACGACGATGTCGCCGGGCTGCACCCTCGCCCACAGCGCCCTCGCCCTCTCGCCCACGCCCCAGACGCCCTTCTCCAGCGCAACCCTCCAGTTCTCCAGCGTCCCGCTCAGAACCCAGTAGCTGGGCATCGTGGAGGATTTCTAAGCCCTTTGATAAAAAGCTGGTGTTGGCGGGAGCTGGGGTGGATGTAGGTGAAACCTGCTTGCCGATAGTCGTAATGCCTGTGACTACGAGTGCTAGCCTTTTGAGCGGTCCTCTGCGTCTTGCGGCACTCGGGGGCGCTTGCCTTTAACTTCGAAGGGTGTAATAGTATGTGAGGTTATTTTTCACGAGTGCTTATCACTCCACGTTTTATACTGTTTGGTTTTCGGGGATATCTGGTCGCGGGGTCTATATGCGCTGTGCCTTGTGGCGTGAGCGTGGGCTCCGAGGATGGTGTCTGGGCGGACTGGTTCGCGGTCGCGAGGGTGCCCGTGCTGAAGGTTAGTGTGGGGGGTCAGCCGCTCTTCTTCACCCCCACGCGCAGGGTCAGGTCCCTGGGTGAGCTGCGCTCAGCCCTGGGCTCGCTGCGCGACACCCTCCTAAGGGATGCTGCCACGGGGGTGGGGGGCTTCCTGGCTTTGTTCTCCGAGGAGGTCAGGCTCTTCGAGTACCTCACAGGGGAGGAGCTGCCGGTGGAGGCGAAGGTGCTGAGCGCTGAGTGCGGGTGGAGGGGGGTGCGCGAGAGGGCGCGTCACCTGCCCGTGCTCTTCAAGGTGGTTCTGCACGATGCTTTCTGGGACAGAAGGAGGGAGGTGGAGGCACGCGGCGTGCTCGAGCTCTACAGCACACGCGCGGAGGTGCGCGTGGTGCCCTCCCCAGGGGTGCTCGGCTACCGCGAAGAGGTTGTTGTGAACGGTAGGGAGTTCGTGAGGGTTCGAGGCCTCTTCACAGCGCTCGACGAGCACGAGCCGTTCACGCCCAAGGATGATGATCTCGAGCGCGAGCTAGCCCTGCCGGCGCCCGCCGGCAACCTGCCCGCGCCGAAGATCAGGCGCCGCAGGCGCATGGGAACGCTCTCGGGCTACATGGACCTAGCCTTCTTCCTCAGGGAGGAAGCCTCCAGGGCGGCGGGCTCCTCCGGCGAGGTGT
Organism: Thermofilum sp.; assembly: GCA_020832965.1. Next base: position 4,995 of record JAJHRM010000177.1, read on the forward strand.
AGCGCTGCGAGCCGGTCTGGCCCCCGCGGCTGAAGATCCGCGTGGAGAGGGTGTTCTCGACTCCGAGGAAGAAGCCTGGCAGGATGCTGGTGGCCTTCCCGATAAACAAGCTGGACCCCGAGACGTTCGAGGAGGTAGCCAGGGAGAGGTAAGGCGTGCTTACCAGCTGGCCGTGCGGTTGGACCCAACGCACCCGTAGGAGTTCGTAAAGCTTCAAAACTTCTCTGTTTTGAATCTAATTGCTAGGGTTCTGCAGCACTCCCCAGAGCTGTGGGTTTTCCGCGAGCGCGGTGAGTGCTCCCATTACAGCAAAAATTGGGCGTATCAAACCCTGCTTGAGTGAGCGATTCTTATCCGTAGAGGAGCTGGAGGAGTTTCTCTAGGAGTTCCTCAGGGCTGCTCGCGGTGACTGCTATCTTCCCATCTATGCTCTTGATAATGACCGTCTCGCCCTTTTTCAGCAGGCTGTAGACCTTTGCCGCTGCGGGAGCTGCTGGCAGTGGTTTCCCCGCACCCGCCCACATAGAAGAGGCACTTCGCGCCGTGTTTTCTGCAGAGCTCGGAGAGCAGCTGCGCGAGGGTGCCGGGGCCAAGCCGGAGCACGCCCACGCTCCTGTTTTCCAGCACAACGTAG
>JAJHRM010000178.1 GCA_020832965.1 Thermofilum sp.
TCCACTACGCGGTTTTCAACCAGAACGTGGAACTCATAAAGCTCCTACTCAAGAAAGGAGCCACTTTTTGAAAAATGTAAGTAGCGATACATGAGCGAAGGTCTTGCACATGGGGCAAGGCGAAAGCTCTAAGAGGGTTCTACGAGCGGGAGCAGCGCTAGTAGGCTGGGAAACCTAAAATCTCTTCGCCTTTCTCCTCTTAGAAACCTCGATGGAAGAAGATGTTGTGATTCAGGTTTTCAGAAAGTACTTAGAAAGCATTGGAAAGAGTGTGCGCGCTAAACCAAAGACAGCGGCAGGGCCAGATTTCGTCGTGGAAGGCTTCGCCTACGAGTGCAAGGGAACAAATTTTGATGAAAAGAGACTATTCAATCAGCTCCTCCAGTACGCATCTCAATACTTGGGAGTCGGCTTAGTCCTACCGTATGATGCGTTAACCCTCGAATTTGTTTGGAAACTGGAAGCGTTAGAGCAATTGATGAAGCAACTTTGGGGGAAGGATCTGGAGCTGTACCTGGTAGCCGATGTGAATGATCGAGTATACGCCATCCGCAAAATCGGCAACGCAGCGCTTCTCGACGTGAAGGTACACCAAACCTTGAGTCGTTTAGCTCAAAAATTTTCTTCAATCAGTTCTACGGAAGAAAAAGAAAAGAAGGCTTTAGAGCTCTTACAAAATATTGAAAGCGAGTTTTTAAAAGAGCTTAAGGGGCTCATTATCGGAGAGGCTACGCTTAAGAGTGCTTGGGAAGGCGGCACATTTTATCTTTTATCTAATAGTATAGAATGATGACAGTTTGAATCGGTATTCTTTTTAACTTAAGCGGGTAAAGCTAAAGTTTTAACTTGGCTAATCGTGGATTTCGGCGCTTAGAATCTCCCTGGGGAACTCGCCGGGAGCCACTTTGTGCAGCCAATCCCTAACCCTCTGCCTATGCTCTAAGGCTAGGTCCACCACGAGCTCCAGCTCTCTTCTACCGAAGCTCTTGTCGGGGAAGAGGAGCTTGATGAGCCCGCTCGAAATCCGCTTTACGCTCTTCTCATCCCTTATCGTGAAGTTGCTGGAGAAGCTCACGTGCTTGCCGACCAGGCCTGCGAGCGACTCCTTCCGCATCTGGTGCAAAACTTCGGCGAAGAAGTCGGAGGCAATCCCGTAACCCTTCGACAGGTGCACCTTCGACTGCGAGATCTTCGGCAGCTCCCAACCGGGTAGGAGGCCGTGCAGCCTATCGATGAAAGCGGAATCCCGCATCGGCTCAGGTAGAACGTAGGTGAGGTCCTCTACAGGCACGTAACCCTCCTCCTGCCGCTCAACGCTCACGTTCCCCATAAAGACAAGCGAAGCATCTGAGACCACCTTCTTATCGCCCCTCTCGTACATGCCGCTCTCCATGTAATCCTTCAGCTTCCCCATCATCTCATCGGGGTTTGGGAACCTCACCCTACTGACCTCGTCGAAGACCACAACATCCTTCACAGCCAGCTCGCCCGGCACCTTCGTCCTAAGGTTGTAGAAGAGCGCGGCGGGGGAAATAGTGCCGCCGGAAATTATCCTCGCATAGCTGCTCACGTGCCTGTAAAGGTAGGTCTTCCCCGTCTGCCTCGGCCCGAACTCGGCCAGGTTCACGTTCCCCTCAACAACGGGGACGAGACGCGTGAGCAGGAGCAGCTTCTGCCTAAAACTGTACACAGCCGGGTCGAGACCTATCGTGTTAACCAGCACATCCACCCACTCTTCCAGCGTGAAGTGCGGCCTAGCTTCCTCGACGATCTTCGGGTCGGGGTTGGGAGCTTGGAAGGGGATGAAGTCCGAGACCACGACCGAAGCGCGCCCCCCTGTTTCGATCCTCGTGAGCGTGATCAAACCCCACATCCCCGTCGTCAGCAGCGCCTTGTACTTGTCAGCGATATCCGCTGGAACCTCGGCGTAGATGTCTAGAGAGTGGATCACGCCTATGTGAGCGCCCGTCTCAACATCCACATAGGCTCTCAACTCGTCAATCAACCTAACAGTACCTTCGCTCACGAGCTTGTGCTTCACCAAATCCTTCTCCTCAGGCTCGTAGTAGTGAGATCTCACGAACTCAACGAGTTCTCTCTCCCAGTTCCCACCTCGCAGCTTAAACTCGGAAATAAGGAATTCAGCCACGTACCTAGGAAGCTTCGTCAACTCCAGCTCGTAAGCGAGCCTCTTATCGACAGCGTACTCGCCAAAATACCTCAAAACCTTATTGAAAAGTTCGCTCATGAGGGCCCACCCAGCAAGCCGATGAGAGTTCTAGGTCTCTTCGGGCCCTCAGGCTCGGAAACCTCGATCACGAACTCCTGGGATTGCTCCTCGCCACGCCAAACCCACCTGATAACGCCCTTGTACTTACCCGGCTTAAGGGGCGGAGTATCAATCCTGTACTTACCTTCAACGAGCCTGAAGGAACCCTTACCCCATGGCAGCTCGTAGGCAAACTCGATCTCCTCGCCAGATGGGTTAACCACATCAATTTCAATATAAGATTGAATTTCGGGTTTAAGCAACGTACTAAGAACATTGATTGTAGGCTCCTTCGGAACCTCAACTTCTTCCTCGACAAGAATTTCCTCACCTTTAAGTATTGCCATGAGCTTCTCGATCTCCTTAAGGACGTCCTTAGAGCAACCAAAAAGTTGTGCAACGGTAATATCTAATTCCGCTTCTATTTTTTTAAGCTCCTCATGGGCATCGATGTTTATACAGTGTTTGTGTTTCTCATCAACGTAAACGCATTTAGCAAGCTCGTGGGCCCTCCTCGAGAGCTCCGCAATCATCCTATGCAAGTAGTTATTGGGATCATACCTCGGTATACCGAGCTTACTTATGCTTTCCACAACTGCATACTGTAATAGCAACGCTATTATCGTCGAGTTAAGAATTCCAGCTAGATAGTACGCTTCATCCTCACTTTCAACTGGGATTAACACAACAGTGTGATCTGGGATTACGGGCTTCTCGCCCAAGTATTTGTCGTTCAATGGACCAATCACAGCTACATGGAAGCCTCCGGCTTTCATCCTAGCTGAAACCTCTTTCCATACAACCTTGTAAGGCGCTAAGCTCGGTTTCACGTTAAACACCCAGTAGAACGGTGGAGCGAGTCTTTCTGCGACATTCAAAGGTAGCTTTCGATAAGGCTCTAACTTAGATTTATATGGCTCACCCCCTCTATTTATTAATTCTTTAAAGTAAGCCATGAAGTAACTATATGCTTTCGGGTATTTTGTTTTCATATCATCAGGCTTTATATCTTTGCCGTCGGATGTAACTGGCAAAATTACATAATTGTTCTTAAACTCTACATACCATTTTTTAATGTCTCTTCCCCTAATCAATGGATAAATCAGTTCTGATTCTATGACAGCTGCCTCCATTTGCTTGACCTTCTTTTTCTGTCTCGTCTCAGGCGGGTTCGTTATTATTGCATATTCGTTAGATATCATGCCTTTTATTTTCACAAAATAGACCTGACTGAGTGCAACATTTACTCCCTCATATGCATTATAATTTTGCTTGCCTGATAGAAGCTTCCTAATGACATTAGCTACTTTCGGAGTTGCTTGTATCCAGGGTGATTCAGGCTTTCTTGGATCTTCAGCTATCATTATCATCACATACCTTTTGGTCATCTTAAGAACATCCTCCAAAGGTGTATCGGTAGGTATAGCTCGTCCAGTTGGGTTAATCCATATCACGTGTCTCACACCTTCTGTACAAATTGTGCATGATACGCTTTTTGAATCTTCGCGCACACGCTCGACCACTATTGCCGAGGTTTTGTTCACTGCGTCTTCAAAGGGGTAAAGAGTTACCAAATCATGTATAACATGTATCTTGCTTTTTCTAGCTAGGAAATCTCTAAAGCCTGCACCCGCTTCCGTCTTAAAGACCGTGAATGGCATTAGGAAACCTAACCTTCCTCCCTCCCTCAAGTATAGGTCAAAACATCTCACTAAAAACAGCATTGCTAAGTCGCGTTTAACCTTTCCGAGTCCAATCTTACTATCTCTTTTTACTAAGCCATAGTATTCCCATAGAGACTTGCTAGCCTCTCTGTACCTTTCAGGTAGGTTTTCCCAGTTAACCCAAGGTGGATTCCCAACAACGTAGTCGAATCTACCCTTAAGAATCGGAGCAAACGCATTTTTGAGTATCGAAAGCCATACCTCATCCCTACCCTCTTCCTCCAGCATCAGAAGCTTCGCGTAAAGGTCCTTCAGCAAGCTTGCCTCTGTCTCGTCAAGCTGCTTAAACCTGAGCTTCAGCCTCTCTTCGAAGTCCTGTGATGTGTACTTGTTTTTCAACGCATTTGAAACTTCACTTAAAACCTCCGTAAGAAGGCCCTTGTCAACCACGTTCTTAGGCACTTGGAACTCACCCACAACTGTTCTGAGCACGTAAACAAGCCCTGTTAACTGACTCCTCTGCTCGAGGAGAATTGAGTCCGCTAAGTAAACTGGTATTTCTACTTTCCCCTTCGCGTAAGTGAGGAGGTCGGCTATCGCGAGCAGGTAGTTGGTTCTCGCGGTTAGCACGGCGAGCGGGTTTAGATCGAAGCCGACCACGTTCTCGAGAACGTAGTTGAGCAGCTGGTCTGTCAGGTAGTGCTCCTCAGCGTACCTACGCAGCCTGCTGATGTACAGGATGAGGAACGTGCCGCTACCGCACGCCGGGTCGAGGACTCGCAGCTTTAACGGCTTCAAGGGGTCCTCCTCACCCATCTCTTTCAGCTTATCCAAGCTTAACCCGACCTCGTCGAGGACGAGATTCGCCAGCCAATCCGGCGTGTAGTACTCGCCGAGCTTGTGCCTCAACTCGCTTGGAACTAAGTGCTGGTAGAGCCTTTTCAGGAGGTCCCTTGCGAACTCTGGCTCGAGCTGCGGCGTCGCTACCGCGTACTCTTGAAGTTTCCTCGCAACCTCGGCTATACAGTCGGCAAGCTTATCGTCGAGCTCGTCCAAGTACCAGGAGAAGTAGTCGCCTTCTAGGAAGTTCTCGATACCCAGGAGCTTCTTGAAAAGCCCGCCGCTTTCCAGCTCTACGAGCTCTTCTCTTAAACCGTCAAGACCCCTCTCCGTGTACTTATGGTCGAGTTCGGCTACATACGATTTAAGATACTTCCCCCCACCATAGAGGTAAGCCACTTCGGCGGCTAGCAGTTTCATTATCAGCGCGTAGTACGTGTGGATCGAGAATATCAGCGCGTCGTAATCAACGGATTTTCCGAGGCCATACTCCTCCGCTAGTTTCGGCAGCTCCTCCAGCTCCTCAGGTTTGTAGCCAGTAGCCTGCTTAAAGAGTCTCATCCAGTCCTCGAAAAGGTCTCTAGCTCTTCGGCTTCTCGGCATAAGCTTCCGCGTTGCAGGGTCTTCGATGGCTGTCAGTTTCTCGTAAAGCAGCTTCACCATGCGCCTAGCTATGTTCGATTCGGGACCGAAATCCTCCAGGAGATGATCCACGTCAAGGCGCTTCCTCCTCAAGCCCCTCAACGCCTCGACCAGCTTGATGACGACTTCTCGTGTCCAATCGTAGGGGCCCCTGAGGATCCACGTCTTGCTGCGAGGGTCGTACCTGACGAAAGCTACTCTGTCGCT
>JAJHRM010000179.1 GCA_020832965.1 Thermofilum sp.
TGGTTCACGACGCTGACGGGGAAGCGGGGGGACTCGAGCAGCGACTCCATCGTGGAAATTCGCTGGAAGTGGCTAATAAGCTTTGATTGCAGTAAACGCGCACGCGAGGGCCCAAGCGTTCACCGAAAGTGCACTAACCGGCGCGCTGAACCGCTGCGGAAAGCCGGCACTTTTTCCCGCGCTCTCGAGAAGGAATTCGCCGCAGAGCTGCGGTGGAGCCCGCCAAGCTAGCTCAGCAGCTCCTTGAACGCTTTCTCGTCGAGCTTGTTGATGGCGAAGGCGACGAGCATGCCCTTCGGCCTCGGCTTCGGCTTCTCGAACACTTTTTCTACTTTGATCTTGAGGCGGTAGGGCCAGATCGCCCTCCCCTCCTCCCTCTCCCTGGGCCACAGCGGCTCGCTGCTCTCGAACTTGCCCTCCACGACGCCGTACCCGATGACGCCCGCGCCCGTAGCGTAGAAGACCACGATGTCGCCGGGCTGCACCTTCGCCCACAACCCCCTCGCCCTCTCGCCCACGCCCCAAACCCCCTTCTCCAAAGCGACCTTCCAGTTCTCCAGCGTCCCGCTCAGCGTCCAGTAGCTCGGCACGCGCGAAAAGCTCTTTCCCTGGATAAAAGGCTAGCGCCGCAAACGCGCATGATCGGAGAGATGTCCCCAAACAGGGTTTGATTCTGAGCGTTTTAAGTCGCTGCAGCTTTCCGCGCATCCTGAAACTATCTACTGTCACGAAAAAATGATAAAAGGGAGTTTCATGCAATGTTACTGTGACTGTAACGATAAAATGCCTTAAGTGCGGTGAGCCGCTAACTCCAGAGATGCAAGCATGCCCTAAATGCGGTAGCAGAGATCGCTTACTTGAGGCATATGATGTAGTACACATCCAAGAACTTATGACCTTGAAAGCTAAAGGAAAAAATATAAAATATATTTACAGAGAAAAAATAAGTAAAAAAGGCAAGTTAGCGAAAGAAGAATTGTTAATCGATAAAAAGAACAGAATAAAGATCCATCGCGTGAAAGAAATAGACGAGAAGGGAGTATGGATAACGGTGCATGAAGAAAGAATACCTCTTCGTTAAACGTAGGCAGCGCACAACGAAACCGTGAAAGGCTGGAGAACGCTCCGACGAGAACACCTTTTCAGCCCTAGGGTCTGTAGAAGCTTGCCGCTGCAGCGGCAACCTTTGCCTAACCTCCCTCTCTCCACAACTTTCCCTCGAGGCTGAGCTACAAAAGCGTAATGCGAGATACGACATTTCAGCAAGCGCGCAGCACGTTTTTTATTTTTCCATTTTATTTACTCAGCTTATACGCGATGTGCAAACGTGCTTACTATTAGAGCGAAAACTTTTTAGATAGAAAGATGTGCACACATTTGTGACGCTTATCATAGCGCTGAAGTGGTTAGTAGAGGAGGGTGAGGCAGTCGTCATATCCTCCGATTCCAGAGTGACTGCGGGACCTGTGGCTTACGAAACTCGTAAAATTTATCCGATAGTTCTGAGAGCCGAAGGCAAAGAGGTTCCGTTGGCTATTGCCGGTGGAGCTGGTGAAGCTACCGTCATCAAGCAAAGTTATAGGCTATGCGAAAAAATCTTGACCGAGCTAGCATTAAAGGAGTGGAAAGGGCGAACACCAACGTTCGAGCAGTTTGAAGATGCTGTGTACCAGATCGAGTCGACACTGATTAAGAGGTTTAGGGAACTTCGCGAACAGGGTCTCAAACCCGATTTCAACATGATCCTAGCAAGCGTTAGTCCTCAGGGTAGGGCATCTATATACGTGTTTGATAATAACTGCTTAGCCGAACCTGTTCACGATAATCCTGGCTTCGCTCTCATCGGAACGGGCTTTGTCACCGGAGGGAATCTCCTTCTGCGGCTTTTAGGCTATTCTGCGGAAGAAAGCTGGCTTTTAGAGCTGGGTCTCTTATCAGCCTTCATAATAGACGTTGTCAGCGAGGTCGACCCTGCGGTAGGACCGTTTATAGGAGAAAGCTACCTCTTGAGAATTGAAAAAGGGGAAATCACACTCGGCCCGCTAAAGATAGAAGCTTTAAAAGAATATAAACAAAAAATTCCTAAAAGAAAGGATATATTGCGAAGATTATGGAAACTTTTAGATATTTTAGGAGAGGAAGAAATCAATAAAATGATAGAAGAATTAGAGAAAAGAATAAGAGCAGAGAACAAGTATTAAGACTCCAATTTCACGCAATACACTCAGGCGTTACCTAGCGTTCACGCTGCCAAATGGCTCGGAGAGCCCTCTGCGCCCGTCTGGCTGGCGCGCAGCTCGGATTTCGGCAGCTCCCTCAGCTCGCTCGCTACGTCGTCGAGCGCGCGCAGCGCCTTGCTGTAAACGTCTGGGATGAAGAACTTGACCTCCTTTCCCTTCAGCTCCCTCCTCAGCATGCTCTCCAGCCGGATCAGGTCGCCGAGGTGTATCGCGGCTGGCCAGTTCCTTAGCACGATCCATACCTCTTTGACCTCTTGGCACTCCCGGTACTTCCTGACCGATTCGAGAACCTTGAGGTGCGGCGCCGGCGCTGCTCCGAGCAGGGTCTCGCACTCGATCGCCAACCCCCTCTCGCGCACGTAGATGTCCGCGACGCTGCCGCAAACCGGGTAGGTGCAGAACGCTTCTTCTAGCTTGACGCCGCTCTCCTTTAGCACTTTAACGACAAGGGCTTTCATCGCTACGTGGTCCTCGCTCTCCCGCTCGCCCACGTCCCTCCTGACGAGGGCTGCGTGCTCGCTCTGCAGGAGCTCCCTCACGAAATCCCTGTACGCTCTGTCGGCTGCGGCGACCACGGCGTCCAGCTGCTGGAGGGGCAGCCTCTCGAGCGGTAGGCCGAAGCAGCAGCGCACGGCTTTAACTAAGCGCTCCACCACACGATCCTCGGGCGGAACCTCTCTCAGGCTGATGATTTTTGGAACGTAGGGGCTGCTCGACTTCCTGAGCTGCTCCTCTGCTTTCAAAACGTCGCTCGCGAGCACGATGAGGAAGCCTAGCCCCTGCGAGAAGGTCTCTCGCAGCCTCCTGAGTAACTCGCTTGTTTCGCTTAGGCACTTTTCGCTCACGACTACGACTTTCCCCGAGAAGCTGCCGTAAAGCCTGAGCCAGAGCTCGAGCATCGCTCTGCAGCCTTGCTCTTTGCCGGGCTCGGGCAGTATCACGACCGGCTCCGGGTAGGAGCCTCGAGCCTCCCTGTACAGCTCTCTGCAGACGACCCAGAAGAGGTACCATAGGTGGGATCTGCTCTCCGGCAGGATCACGGCAACAGGTTCTCCAATGTACTCTGCGGCGGATGCCACGAGATCCCTGAGCTTATCCCTTTCCTCGGGAAGGACGAGCTCGAGCAAGCCGAACCCCCCTACTGCTGCAGCTATATCGATCCCCAGAAGCTTAGCTTTGACGGCGCCTTGAAGCGCAAGCGTTACAGGCGTTATTTCTGGGAGAGTGCTCTTGGCTTTCGTCTCCTCAGGTACCGTGGGCAACTTTAGCGCAACTTCGCTGAGCGCTAGCAAGTTCTTCGAGGTGTACGCTTTCGCTTCGACCTGTAAAGCGAGGTTGAACGGTGCTACGCGGTCCCTCCAGTAAGAATACGCGGGTGCTAGGGAGGGTATGTAGAAGCGCTCTAGCTTGGGCAGCTTACATACAGGCTCGGCGGGCAGCAGCTGCAGAGGGTAGGAGATCCTGGGTAGAGGGGGCAGCTCGGCTTCCGCAGAAACTTTACCCAGAGCCGGGAGCTTGACGCTTGCAAGCTTGTGCCTGGCGGTGACGCAGCCCTGCTGAGCTGGAATGCCAAATGGGCGAGGGAGAGGAACCTCCACCACCTCTTCAATCTTTTTTCCTTCAGCCTCAGAAATCACCCTGACCTTTTGGGTAGCTTCTTTTTCCTCTTCTACAAAGACCTCAACCCCCTCTTTTTCCCTTGAGGAGGCGAGCAACGCCTCAATGTAATCTTCGACGTAAAGTGTTTCTGTTTTCAAACGCACCGCGCTCATCACCAAACCCTCATCAGAGTTGCGAGTATCCTGCCCTCCGCGCTTATCAGCAGCTCCGCTCGACCCGTCACGAGTGCGGGCATTATCCACCTAAGGAAGCTCAAGAAGTTTGTTGCTGCGTACTCGCTTCCCTCCTCCCTATCTGGGTAAATACCATCGACGCACTTTAAGCTAAAGCCTTTTACCGCCCACGCGTGATCGTACCTCCACTTGCGATCTTCGCACAGGAGTTCGTAGCAATCCTTCCAGTCAATTTGCGCCCAGCAGCGAATGTTACCATAGGCTTGCGGGAGGATCTGCGACGGTATCTGCGGGCAAGCTTTAATGTACGTTCCAACAACGTCGACCGAAAGCTCCACGCCTGAGAGGATCCCCGGTCTTGCGAGCACTTCAACTATTCCGTCGATAAGTCTGCAGAGAGCCCCTCCCAAGGTCTTCTCTCGCGCTGGGAGTATGCGTAGCGTCACATAGCCTCCCCATTCCTCCACTTTCGCTAGAGAAGCGTAATCTGGGTAACCCAGTATAGCTAATCTATCGGCTAGCGGCGACCTTACGGGAGGTCTGTAGAGCTCCCTCACTCCCAAAATGCTGAACGTTGCTTTACGCTTTTCTTCATCCTTAAGAGCCGGATATAGCACCTCGATGTACTCTCTCGTGATCTTCCTGAGGGTCCAAGCAAACAGCGTGTACTTGCCCCCTTCATCGACGCCCAGGAACGTGTTTGCCGCTTTCTCGACAAGGAGCCTTATGCACTCGATGGGGTCCGAGGGAACTTCGAACTCCTCCTTCACGTCTCCGACGCTCCTTTTAGCGGCTTCTATGACCGAACTGGCGGCTTCAGAAACAGCTTTTGCAGCCGCCTCTGAGGGGTCTCCAGCGAACTGCTTCGAAATGCTCTCTCCGAGAGCTTTGAGCGGCACAACGTGTTCGCTGATAAATTTTCTCCAGGAATCAGGCTCCCATGGCTTAATTTCTTCAATAAGCTCACCTGGAGATATCATGGCAACGGACAGGGATTATCACCGTATACAAAATGTATCCACGCTGCTATAAAAGAGTTGCTGGTGGGTGTGTTCTTGGCCCCGCGATAGCCCTTAACGAGCTTGCCACGCGATGGAGTTAAAGCGAAGACCCAGAAACGAAAGTTCACCTCGTAGCTTTGAGAGCTTTCAGGACGGAGGTTAGGTTTGATTGGGGCTCGCTCGCCCACTTCGTGCATTCCTCTCGGGGTGGCTGGGCCCCTGGCAGTCGGCTGTCGCGGCAGCGGTCTTCCTCTTCAAGCAGGCGGTCGAGCTGGGGCGCGCGGCATGAAACTGCTTAAGCCGAGGATGGATAGGTGGATGCTTATCGTCTTCAACGTTGAAGCAGCGTACTCGAGCGGGATTTTCGAGCGGCTGAAGAACGAGTTTAAATCGAGGAATAGAAGGGTTCAGCTTAGGAAGCTTTCGCACGAGGATGTGAAGAGGATCCTGGAGGAGGTGGGGAGGATGCAGGGCAGGTACGTGACGGTGGAGGAGCCGATCGACGGGAAGCGGCTGGACGTGGCTTGGAGGAGGATCCAGCGCGCGGTCCCCT
>JAJHRM010000180.1 GCA_020832965.1 Thermofilum sp.
GAACTTTCTTGGATAATTTTTGTTTTTCATTTTTTCTTAGGTTTGTACTCACTGCTATTTCTCTTAACTAAGCCTGAACAAAAGACTTACCTGAAGAAAAATATTTCTAAGATTAACCTAAAAAGTTTTTCTGCAACCGATGTAATACTCATGATTGATTTAGTAGTTCTCTTTTTCTACATTTTATATAAACCAGTTATTGATCCCGATTTCGCAAGTGACTATTTACCATACTCAATAGCCATCCTGGAAAGAAATATGATTCCTTTAACAAGTATCGATTTTAGAAGCACTTTGGGGAGACGTCAATTTGGACTCAGCATTTTAGTTGCCTACTTACTTAGCTTGAGTACCCTAACCGATGAATCATTCAGAGTATTCTCAGCACTCAGTTTAATCGCTGGGCTACTAACATCTATTGAGTTACTAAAAAGAACCTTAAGATATCCTGAGTTTGACATAGCAAAGCTTATAATAGTATTAATGCCATTTACACATACATTTATGATTGTTTACTCATTTTATCCTGATTCTATTTTTTTCTTTCTGAGTTCTTTTGCGTTACTATCTATGGTTAAATATTCAGAAGAACAAAACTTTTCCTATTTGTTATTGGGCTCTCTTGCTGCAGGTGTGAGTGTGTTGTTTAAGTTACAGGGAATGGCTTTAGTTGCAGCCTTCTTCAGTACTTTACTGATTCTTAAATCTCTTTGTATCCAATCAAAGAAATGGCAAAGCTACGTATTGCTTGCACTTGTGAGTTTGATTCCCGTAAGTTTTCGAATAATCATGGTTATCTTCGAGACAACACCTTCTGAAACATTAAATGCTCTTAGATTGATTACGGGAGGATCAAACTCTATAGTAATTTTAGTATTTTTTATCTTGACGGTTTGTATTGTCTTGTGGTTTAAGAAAGCATCCCTAATCACTACTAGCTACCCTCTTATTCACATAGGCATTTCTTTTCTAATTCTAGTTATGCCTTTTATCATAAACATAATTTTGAATGCACTTTATGCGGGATCTCTGCTATACCTTAATGTATATCAGACACAGTATCTTATTATTGCACGCCAGATTTTAGATAATTTTTCTTCCCAATCTGCTATGACTGGGAGTATCCTTACTGTTCAATTAATTACTACACTTAGTGTTCTAGTTGCACCAGCATTTGGAACTTCTTTACTCATATTTAAGTTGAGTGGCATGATAACCATTCTAAAATCCAAACTTAGACCAAGCGAACTCTCCCTATTATCGATAAGTATTTTCTACTTGATAATTATGATGTTATACATTCTTTTAGCATTCCCAAAACCAAATATACGATATCTTTATATAGTGGCACCTTTCTTCGCTTATTTAGTAGTTAAAGGTATTCATTTTGTATTTTCTTTGCTTTCATTAGTTTTTTCTAATTTGAAGGAATATTCTCAGAGCTTAGTTTCTATACTTAGCATTTTTCTATTAGTTCAATCACCACTTTTATTCTATTACAAAAGATTTCTACCCCTGTGGGTTGCAAATAGCCTAACATTTCTATTCTTGATCCTCAACTCCTCTATGGAAACAACGAATACAATATCAAATGTATTTGATGCTCGGCAATTATATGAGCTTTTTAAGTTCGGAGCAATATCGGGGATAGCAATTATAGTCTTTACATTACTGGCATCAACAGCACATATTTCTTTATCTAATTGGAAGGATAAACAAAAAATGCGTTGGCATTTTTTACAGAGAGCACAAGCTACAAAAAAACTCATTCGGGTAGGGATACTAGTGTATGCAATAGTTTTGCTTTTAAGCCCTATTATAATTTTATTATATCCTACTGGAGGCAATCCATTGATTTTTAAGAAATTAATATATGAAGATTCGCGACAAAACTTTGAAGGTCTTTTTGCATCATCTTTAACTCGTTTCATATCTACAAAGTCTTCTCACGAGGACTTTTTGTTATGTTTTCAAGTAGCTGGTACTGGTTTTCAGTACCATGTTTATCCTGTTCGAGTTCTAGATATAGCGAATGTTGAAAACCTTGCTGCCTTCTTACAAAGTCAGGAAGTAGCAGAGCATCAAAATGTAAAGAAGCCACGTTATATCCTTATGGATAAAAATTATGAAATAATAAGAGTTTTAGAGTTTTTATCAAAATTTGACAATAGATTTAATGAATTTTTACTTGACTACGTCCCTGTAGCGGTTTCTGGTAAATGGTACCTCTATGAAGAGACTTCATACCTAGATCGAAACATGATTGTAAAAATCAACTTAAATTCTTCGTTTCTTATCTCTGGATATGCAGGTGGATCCATATCTAAGGTAGCGTGGCCTACTATAAGATATCTAGATAGTAACAACCGATCTCTTTCCATAATTAGGTTAAGCTCTGGAGTTGGAAATTATTCTTATTGGTATATTGTGTTTAGGCCACTTAGCAATATATCTGTCACGAAAGGAGATCTCATGGTTTTGTTCCTTTCTTCTTCAAGTAACATGTCCGGAAAGATAAAAATTACTTTAATGTTAGCTGGTCAAAAAGACGAAGTGATTACATTCATTCCATTAAGCAAAATTTGGACACCTGTAATATTGAATGCAACTTCCTTGTTTCCGAGCGATCTTAATGAATTAATTCTTCAGAAAATTGAATTAATTTCTGACCAACCTCAAGAGATCGATGTTTTTCCAGTAATGTTAATAGTCCACTCACAAAAAATATATGAGGATCCTCCTTAAGAGATTGAAACTATGACAAAGATCCTAGTTGCGAATGTTTGGACCGATAAGAATATTGGGGATCGCCTAATAATTTACACAACTGTGAAGCTTCTTCGTGAAAAATTTCCAAATGCTTATATAGTTGGAATGACTATGTTTGGTTCCGATCAGCAAGATTTGATTCAAGAAGAGATAGGGCCTTCAGCTAAGCTATTTGATAAAATAGTAGGTGCACCTCTGCCTACTAGCTTCATTTATCGAAAGGAAAAAGAGTGGCATAATTCACCTGCTTTCTTGTATGTTAAATGGCTCTTTTGGGTCATGTGTGCTTTATGTATCCTACTAATTGTAAAGATCGGCGGATTTAAAATCTTACTAAGATGCCTACCAGAGAAATTTAGAGAGACTTATCAAGTTTTGAGTCAAGTTGACCTAATTGTGATAAAGGGAGGAGGCTACTTAAAATCTGATGGGCTTTATGATGATATCTCAGTTTTATTTCGGCATATGTTTCCAGCATTTTTATCATTAGCTATGCGCAAAAAATACGCTTTAATTTCACATAGTTTCTGGGGTCAGAAAGGACCTTTCACCAAGGTTATTCTCAACGTAGCTATAAGGAATTCCCTCGTCACAACAGTCAGAGATTTTGAGTCAAAGGAGTGGTTGCTAAGTATTGGGATACCTTCAGAAAAGATAAAAGTATTTCCTGACATTGTATACACCTTTAATCCAAAGGAAGTTGTTGATGAGAGTTCTTCAAGGAAATATAAAACTGTTTCAATAGTGTTACGTAGATGGCTATTCCCAAGGGAGACAGATCCCAAAAAACGAAAAGCATTAATTGATAGTTATAATAAAAATATTTTAAATCTTATCGAAGAGCTGGCGATCGATGAAAAAATTGAAGAAATAATACTTGTGCCTCAAACATTTGGAGAGATCGAAGGAGATGATATATTTGAAAAGAAGATCGCAAGCAAATTATCTCCGAAAGCCAGACGGAAGGTCAAACTAACTCCATTAAACATTGAGGATCCGTTACCAACAATACTTAAGTTATATTCAAGATCTGAGTTCATCATTTCATGTAGATTGCATGCATCGTTGCTTGCTGCCTTGCTTGGAGTTCCTTCTATTACAATAGCATTGGAGGGTCCAAAATATAAGGCGTTTGGAAAAATGCTGAATCTCGAAAGGTTTGTTATCCCTGTGGAATCTTTTGATGCAAAGAAAGTAATGGATCTAAGTAAAGAGTTGTTAGCTAAAAGAGAACAAATATCTTCTCTAATTAAAGAGCGAATTCCTATTCTTTCAGTTGAAGCAAGGAAGCACATTGAAGTTTTATTGATTTAGTATAGGAATTTGACTTTATGGAAAATTCTTTTACTAGAACAAGAATTAAAAAGATTTAACTTGAAGGATTCACTATCTAATGCTTCAACAAATTTTTTATAAATGATGCTAAAACCTGCATCTTGGTGTAACTAAAATGATCATCAGAAAGTTAAATATTATAGGTTTAGGGTATGTTGGTTTGCCTACTGCTGTTGTTTTTGCTAGTAAGGGGTATGAAGTTTTTGGCGTGGATGTTGACGCTAGGAAGGTTGAGGCTGTGAATGGAGGTAAGTGTTATTTGAGGGAGCCTGGCTTAGATGTTCTTTTGCGTGACGTGGTGTCTAGGGGGTTTTTGAGGGCTACTGGTGATGCTGTGGAAGCTGTTAGGGAGTCTGATGCTGTGATTATTGCTGTGCCAACTCCTGTGAAGGGTGGGGTCTCTGATTTGAGCTTTTTGAGGAGTGCCTTGGAGGCTGTGAGGGAGGGTCTGCATAGGGGTCAGTTGGTCGTTGTGGAGTCTACTGTTCCGCCGGGTACGACTGTTGGGTTTGTTAGGCCTTTGTTAGAGGGTTCTGGGCTGAGGGCTGAGGAGGATTTCTTTCTTGCTCATGTCCCTGAGAGGATTGCTCCGGGTAGGGCTGTCGAGGAGCTGCTGAGTGCTCCGCGGGTGGTGGGCGGCGTGGGGCCGAGGTCCACGGAGAAAGCTATCGAGCTTTACAGCAGGGTCAACCCGAGGCTGCTGCCGACGGACGCTACGACGGCGGAGTTCGTCAAGCTGGTTGAGAACGCGTACAGGGACCTGAACATCGCGTTCGCGAACCTTTTGGCGTTGATGGCGGAGCGGATCGGGGTGGACGTCTACGAGGCGATCAGGCTCGCGAACACTCATCCCCGGGTTAACGTGCACCTGCCGGGCGCGGGCGTGGGCGGGCCTTGTCTCACGAAGGACCCGTACATGCTCGCCTCCCTGGCGCGGGACTTCTGGGGCTCGGAGCTCGTCCTGCTGGCCCGGCGGTTGAACGACTACATGCCCTTGCACGTGGTGGAGCTGGTCGAGAGGGCTTTAGGGGAGGAGGGCGTGCAGCTGCGGGGCGCCCGCGTCGCGGTGCTCGGCGCCGCCTACAAGGGCGGTGTGGACGATACGAGGGAGAGCCCGAGCAGGCGCGTGGTGCAGGAGCTGCTGGGTAGGGGCGCCAGCGTGGTGGTCTTCGACCCCTACACGAGCGAGACCTTCGGCGCCGAGCGCGCCGCCTCGCTGGAGGACGCCGTGAGGGGTGCTGACGCGGTCGTGATCGTCACGGACCACCCGGAGTTCAGGAGCTTGGACTTGGAGAGGCTCGGCGAGCTGGTCAGGCGCAGGGTGATCGTGGACGGCAGGAGGGTTGTGGAGCCGCACCGCGCTGCAGAGCGAGGCTTCAGGTACTACGGGGTTGGCTACGGGAGGGCGTTCAGGGTATGAGCGTGGCCGTGGTCGTGGGTACGAGGCCGGAGATCAT
>JAJHRM010000013.1 GCA_020832965.1 Thermofilum sp.
GCAACGAAAAGCTCTATAGCCACACCCAGCGAAGTGAAACCCAGAACCCTGCGATAAGGCGGGGTAACGCGGTGGCGCGCTGCTACATAACAGCTCGCCTTACAACAGGATCCGGTATTCTGTACTTGTTGTCCCTTTTCTCGAGATACCCGTACCTTAATAGGTTTTTTAGGAGCTCGTTAAGCCTGCTGTCCGAGATGAAACCTGTTTTAACAGTCACGTATGCCTTTATGTCGCTCCAGGAGCTTGAGCCGTGAGCGACCGCTTTCAATATAGCTAAGTACCTTTTTCGAGAGGGGGAGATTACCTTATCCAGCTCCTCTAACACGAGCTTTGACCCTTCTTCGAACACCTTGTCCAATGCATCCTTATGTGGAAACCCCCTCACAGCCCTCATGTAGCCGTATAGAGTAAGCCACCCAACTATCCCGTCCAGAGAGTCTACAACCTCCTCCACCTCGCCTGGGCTAGGTTCTATACCCAGCTCTCTAAAACCGGCGTATAGGAAGTCTCTACTCGTCTCATCGGGAAACCTGTCCACGTAGATCTCCCTCATGTACCTTCCATACAGAGGAGCTCTAGGCTTATCGACCTTAAGGAACTCCTTCAGCACCCCGACTTCGCTCCCGGAGAGCAGGAAGCTCAGATTCCTCAAGTTTTCGATCGCCCAAGCAATTATCCCATCATACCTAGTGTTTGAGAACCTCAAGTACTGCGCTTCATCAAACGCAAAGATAAACCTCTCCCCTCTCTCCTCGCACCACTCATCAACTCTTGACAGGACATCTGTAAGGGATATCCTGGCGCCCGGCTCAATCTCGATCCCGATATCCCCGATTTTCAGCCCCCTTATCCTGCCTATCGCATCTCTCAGGCTCAGATATAGCCTCTCACCCGTCTTGATACGCGCCCTAAACCCCTCCAAAACGTATTTAACTAGAAGCGGCATTGACACATTGTTCTCACTAAAGTACAGCTGCCTTACGTCAAGCAGGACGTGAGGAAAACCCCTCAAAGAAACTCTTATCACACTTGTCTTCCCAATCCTCCTTACCCCATAAACCACAATCAATCTCTCCCCCAGGTTTAATGCTTCCGCAATGTCCCCCAGCTCCCTTTCCCTGTCGAAAAGATCCTCCCTCCTCTCCTTCGGGTTGATGTCGAAGTACATTTTTGCTAACTCCCCCCGTTAGCAACTAACTCCCCTCGCTAGTTATAAACATTAACCTTTAAGCTTGGCGCGTGCTTAAAGCAAGAATCGAGGTACAGCGAAGAATCCTTTTCGCGCCCGCCGGTAGAGAAGCCTACTACTCGGCTGAACTCAATAAGGTTGTTATAATGTTTATTACTGCCTTAAATTTGGTTTTGCTTAAGAGACTGGTGGGGTCCGATGCCTGTGAACAGGAAGTCGCTGGACTGGATTTCTATGGCGGAGGAGTATCTCGACGACTCTAAGGCTGACTACAATGAAGGACGCTACGCTAGCTCAGTGTTTCATGCCGAGCTGTGTGCCCAGAAGTCCTTAAAAGGCTTGATCGTAGCACTGGGATTCGATCCTGGGAAAACTCACAGGCCAAGCCTGGTTTTAAAGTCCTCATAGCTTCCGGGCTAGTCAATTTACGCGAAGAATTAATGCAGGAACTAAACAGACTGGTATCGCTTTCACTTGTCCTCGAGGATCAGAGCGCGCGGTGCTTAGGAAGATTGAAGCAGCTTAATTTTTTAACCGGCGCGCGCGTGCTGGGCCTCAAAGCCTTATGATCCTTGGAGATGATTCTTTAATGAATCTTGCCAGCTCCCTTGCCTCCCTATACGAGACCCCCGACCCCTTATCCTGCCCCGCGAGGAGACTCCCCATGTAAGCATTCGCCAGAAAGGTCTCCGCCTTATCCACGCACCTCAGGACTTTACTTGCAGAGCCCCTGTGAAAGTAGATTGTGAGGTCGTTTACTACGAGGACCTTGGTTGGCCTCTCGAGGAACCCGTCGAGGAGGGTGTCAATGGCTCTCTTGTTGAACTCAGCGAGCTCTAACACTTCTTCCCTGGTGCGTGCCTCGATCCTTGGGGCTCTAATGACTGGCGGGGCTAGGTAGCGGATCCGCTCCGTCAGGCTGGTGAACTGCGACAGCCTCGAGCTCGGCGTTAGGGTTGTTGGCGCCATATCGATTGCAGTGATCTCGGAAAGTGGGTAAAATCCAGCTATGCCCTCGAGAAGCTTCGCCGTTAACTGCGTCTTGCCGCGACCCCTCTCCCCCACAATGAGGGTTCTGCCACCCACTATGTCTTCTGCTCTCACTTGGAGGACTGCTCTGCTCATGCGGATTTACCTAGCACTCCTACCCTGTCGAGGACTAGCACTGTTGAAAGCCCTAGGGCAACCCCCATGATCGAGCTCGCAAACCATCCGGACGCGAATAGGAGGAAAGTCCCGAACTTCACTTTGAAGACTCCTCCCAGGAGGGGGTCCAGGAGGTACCAGGTGATCGCTCCGCCTATGCCGCATGTTCCCAGTGGTTCAGTGATGGAGGAGGCGATGAGCACCAGTCTCCTGTTCTTAATGATCCTGCTTAAGAGCCTGTAAGCGAGCCCGACGACAAAGCCTCCTGGGATTCCGCCCGGGTAGGCGAAGATTGTTCCCGTGCCGAGTATTATGCGGATGGTCCCGGCGAGGAACGCCACAAGCATCGCCCAGACAGGCCCCAGCATTATACCTGCAATTACGTTGACCATGTGTTGCCAGGGTAAAGCCTTCGTTGGCCCCCAGACAAAGTAGATGGGTGAGAGAGCCACGACGAGTGCCGTGAGCATGGAAGAAAGGACCAGTTTCCTAGTTGTTATCTCTGCTTTAACCATTACCTCCTCACCGACCTTGCTTTGATTTCCTTCGATAGCTCAGCTACCAGCTCTGCAAGCTCCCGCGCGCTCCTCCCAAAGATCACTATCATGGGCTCCTTCCCCCAATCGCCCAGGTGGTAAATGGCGTCGGGTATTCTTCCGGCTCTTTTAACGGCTTCCTCAACCCCCCATGGGATGGTTGCCCCCTCCCTCTCCTTCACCTCCCGCGGCTCCTCCCTACGGTCATAGCTGGAAACAACAAACCCCCTCTCCTTGAGTAGATGGATGATCTCCTCCGAGAACCTTACGTTTATCGCCGCATTGAACTCGCCCCCCAGCTCCCTGACTTTGAGAAGGTACCTGGCGAGGTGGCTTGAACAGCCAAACTCAGGCGCATCGCCAGCCTTGAGCCTGCCCAGGCAATTCCTCATCCTCCCCGGTATGCCGACTACGTCCTCGACGCCCACGGCGTAGGGAATGGCCTCCGCCACGTTTATGCCGACCTCGGGTACGAGTTCCACTGCGGCGGGGCTCTCCTCAAGTATTCTAGCAGCCTCCCTGACTTCCCTCAGCGCTCTGTACCTTGATGCTTCCCTGTAGAGGTAAGCCATGGGGTTTACGGGGCCATGTCCCCTGCCGATCTCAAGCCCGAATTCTATGGCTAGGTGAACAAACTCCTTCGCTACCCTGACGGCCTCAAGCAGCTCCGCCCCCTTCGCAAGCTCAGCCGCTATTGCCGCCGAGAATGTGCACCCCGTCCCATGAGTCGTCTTCCTCGGGATACGCGGCTTTAAGATGCGGTGAACCCTGCCCTGGGTATAGACTACGTCTACAGCCAAGTCCGCCGAGGAGGCGTGCCCACCCTTTACAACAACACACTCTGGGCCAAGCTTGGATATTGCTTTAGCCGCGCTCTCCATATCCTCCACGGACTTGATGCTCATCCCCGCCAGAATCTCCGCCTCCGGGATGTTGGGAGTGACAACCTTGGCGACAGGTATCAGCTTCTCCCTTAGGGCGTCCACAGCCTCCGGCCTCAGGAGCTGAGCCCCGCTCTTCGCAACCATCACGGGGTCTACGACCAGCGGGAAGCCGTACTCGCGGACCTTCCTCGAGACAAGTTCTATAACCTCAGGCTTGTAGAGCATCCCCGTCTTCGCGGCGTCAATACCCATATCCTCGTAAACAGCATCAATCTGCTTTTCAATGACATCTAGGCTTATCTCCTGGATCGCGGTGACTGAGAAGGTGTTCTGCGCCGTGACAGCGGTTAGAGCAACGGTTCCGTGGACACCCAACGCCGCGAAAGTCTTAAGGTCCGCCTGGATGCCTGCCCCTCCACCAGAATCACTGCCAGCAATCGTCATAGCGACAGGAACTTTTCTCCCAAACATTTTCTATAACCCATGCATGAATAGTTCACACTCACCATATAAACCTTATTCTTGTTTTCAATCTTAAATGAAAAGCTAGCGAAAATGTATGCTTTTTTAAATCAATGAATAAGTTATAGGCGGAAGGATGAGCTGCACAACGGCTGGCTACTTTCTCGTGTTGGCAGCAGCATTGACGAGGTTTTACTGGCGCCTACCCTACTTCTACTATAAACCACGAAAGCATGAACCCCTTGCTCAGGCTTCCTTGAGTAACTAAGCTCAGTTTCCCTATCGAAGAAATTTTTCGTATCAATTTCTGACGTATCTAGATACACCGATCCTAATCTAGCAGTTTTCTCATACTTTTACAGGCTAAGCTTGCCTACATTCATTGGTCGAGCGCTACCCTTTTCTTCTAATCTACACCTTAATTACGGCTCTGCTTTTTCAGGTACTGCTGCCACTTCTTCCCACTTTGAAGATGTTGACAGCCTCCTCATCAAAGTAGCACTCAGCTAATCGAGGGATTTCATAGCGCACAAAGAGATGATTCGTAAACTCTTCTCACAATTTATATGGCCTGCTTGCTACCGGAAACTGTCGTAATATAGGTTTTCGCTCCAACATCCTTTATAACTTAGTTATATTCATTTCCACATGTTTAAAAACTTCGCTCACAAGCCACTCTTAACCACTTATGAAGAAGAAAAGTTTAAATACTTTCTTCTAAAAAATTAGATGAACGGGTTATGGAGAGGGTTAGGTATACTGCTGTTGATTGGGCCATGCTTGCTGTCGTAGCCGTAGCCTCTGGGATAATTTTTTGGGCAACGTGGTTTATTTATGATTTTGCAAGTGGACTTGGGGGACCAATTATTGCAAGGTTAGTATCCTACGGTTTATGGTTTATAGGTGCCCCACTAGCAGCATCTACTATTCGGAAGCCTCTCTCAGCCTTCCTTGGAGAAACCCTAGGAGCTCTGCTTGAAACTCTTATACCTACGGTTGGAGGATTCACCAACCTGATCTATGGCTTGGCGCAGGGACTATTCTCAGAGCTAGGGTACTTTCTCTTCAAGTACAAGAAGTGGGGGATAAGGGAGGGGGCTATTGCTGGAGCTTTACCAGCATTTCCGTGCGTTGCACTTGACGCGATTCTTTTTGGAGAGATCGCGGAGCCACCAGTCCTAGTGCTGTGGATAATTGCAGCACTGGTTAGCGGAGCGGTTTACGGTAGTATTGCTGCGGGAATAGCGAGAACCCTGAGGAAGTAACTTTATGCCCTTTGCCTCTTTTACAGTAACTGAGGCTGGCTACGCCCTTGGAAAACCCCTGCTGAAAAATATCTCCATGTCTCTAGAGGAAGGTGAGACTCTCTTAATTGCTGGACCCACAGGTGCTGGAAAAACTACGCTAATATTTGCAATCACAGGCATACTCAGCAACCTGCTTAGCGGCTACGTTTCTGGAAGCGTGGATATTGGCGGAGTTAACCCCTTAACTTCGGAGGGATTCTTAAGGTTGCCAAGCCTCATAGGCGCAGTCCTCCAGGATCCTGAACTGCAAATAGTCATGCCTACTCCATGGGACGAGGTTGCATTTGTATTAGAAAACTTGGGCTTTGACGGAAACGAGGTTAGAGCAAGGACTTCTAATGCCCTGGAGAGGTTCGGTTTGAGGGAGAAAGCCCTTTGCAGCATTGAAGATTTATCAGTTGGCGAGAAGAGAAGAGTCTCCCTAGCCGCCTCGATAGTACATGAGCCACGGCTCCTCATCTTAGATGAACCCACGGCTTCTGTGGATCCGTGGGGGATAGGAGAACTTCGAGAGTTCATTTCAGAGAATCAGGGAAAGACAACAACAATCATTGTTGAGCACAAGGTGAAGTATTTCCTGGATCTCGCTGACGAAATCCTAGCCATCAATGGTTTAAGGCATACCATCGTTCGGAAAAACCCAGGAGACGACTCAAAGGTATCTGAAGTTCTAGCAGCGTTCAATGTTGATTTAGCTGATATAGCCGGTGGCACTGCTCTGGGAAGGATCCCTACGTGCTGTCCAGGTGAGCCGATTCTCAAAGTCGAGAATCTCTCCGTTGGTTACGGGAAACCATTGGTGAAGGATGTATCTTTTGAACTGAGAGGGGGGGAGATAGTTGCACTAGTAGGGCAAAATGGCTCGGGGAAATCCACCCTACTCAAATCGCTCTTAGGCTTTGTTAAGCCTCTCTCAGGCTCCATACTCGTGGAGGGGGTTGAGGCGAAAAAGCTTGGAGGAAAGCTCTTCAGGAAAATCTTTTACCTGCCCCAGCAGCCAGACTACATATTTATGTCCCCAAGCATCAATGGAGAGCTTAAAAACCTCGAGAGAAGTACTGGCATGGTGCTTAATGAAATTTTCGCCATAGCTCCCTGGGTGGAGGAGCTGAGGCACCACAGCCCCTACGAGTTAAGCTATGGTCAGAAGCGATGGCTATCACTCGCCATAAGCTTAGCATACAGACCGAGAGTTCTCTTGCTCGACGAGCCAACTACTGGTTTGGACAGCTTTCTATATGAGAAATTTAAAGATCTGCTTCTTTCATTAAAAGCGAAAAAGGTCGCAACGCTTATAGCCACACACGATCCAAGGGTAGTGGCCCACCTGGCGGACAGGGTCTTGTACCTCCACCGCGGCGAAATTTTAGAGCTTGATGTGCAACAAGCATTGGAGGAATTGAGAAGAGCCTATGAGCCTAGGGCCTATTAGAAGACCAACACCCACCTCACTATTCGTGTACGCATTAACAATTACATTACTCGCCTTTGCCTACAGGAGCATGCACCAGCTTGCCATAATAGCCGTGCCTAACATTCTTCTAGGTTTCATCCTAGGCTTCAGGAGGCTGAAAATACTCTTTGCACTCCTCCTAATCTCAGTCCTGGGGACGTTCCTAAATGCACTAATAACTGCAAACAGAGGACAAGAGATCCTCTCACTAGGATTTCTGGTTGTGAAAGCTGGGGCTCTAGAAGCCACTCTCTCAATAGGCTTAAGACTAATGGCCATAGCAGGGTCCTCTGCCATCTTCTACTCTCTCACAAACCCAAGGGAGGCGGTTAAGGATCTAGAAAGCGAACTAGGAATACCTCCGGGACCCGCTTTTTCACTGCTCTACACATTGAGGCTTCTCCCATTAATGCAGAGAGACTTTAGAGAAATACAGTTAACTAGACTAGAGAGGGGATACAGGAAAATACCCATTACAGCTACCGATGTGAAGTCCGTGCTTCTCCCCCTTCTCAGCGTTGGTTTGAGGAGGGCTCTATGGGCCGGGATAATCGCTGAGCTCAGGGGGCTAAGCTCCAGGAGAACCAAGAGAAGAATAGTTATAGGGCTTCCAGAGTATCTCTTGCTGTCAGCTCTATTAGTCCAACTACTGTTGTCATTCCTAATAGTGTAAACTGATAGTATAAAGGAATTATTAATACCTTGGTATGCGCTATACAGAGCTTGCAGGAAAGGCGCTTAATTGATTAGTAATCCCTTTTTGGTGTTCAAAACATAAATAAAATAAAAAAATATGTTTTAAAGGGTTAAGACTGCTCTCCCCATTACTTCTCCTCTCTTGAGTTTCTCGATAGCTGTATTGACTTCTTCAAACTTGAATAACTCTACCTGAGGTCTTACCTTACCCTCAGATACGAGTTTTAAGCTTTGGAGTATGTCGTGTCTTGTAAATCCTATATTACCTACTACCTTAATATCCTTTAAAATCCAATCTATTACCGGTAGTGATAGCTCGCCCGTAGGCAAGCCTATAAGTACTAAAGTCCCCCCGCGTCTCAATGATTCGTAGGCCTGTCTCATAGCCTTAAGTGATTCCACTGTAGTTAACGCAACGTCGGCGCCTCCCAAGCCTTGAATATACTTAACAGGATCCTCCTTGGAGGCGTTTACTACGTAATCGGCACCTAGCTTCTTAGCGAACTCCAACTTACTCTCAAGTATATCTACAGCAACTACCTTAGCACCTAACACCTTAGCTATCTGGACAGCATTGTGACCTAAACCACCTATACCGAATACAGCGACTAAATCCCCAGGGTATACTCTGGAGGCAAAGGTAAGTGCTCTATAAGGTGTTGCTACAGCATCCGTAGCCGAGGTGGCTTCTGGGAATGGTACGTTGTCAGGTATTTTAAGCAGGTGGGATGCTGGAGCTCTAACTAACTCAGCATAACCACCATCAACACTGTACCCGGTATTTATCTGATTCTCACATATGTTCTCGCGTCCTTCCAAGCAATACCTACACCTACCGCAGGTCCACCAAAGCCATGAGAGAGCTACCCTGTCGCCGGGCTTTAGATGGGTAACGCCTTCTCCGACAACCTCCACAACACCTGCAACCTCGTGACCAAGTATGAGGGGTAGCGGTTTAGGTAACGGGATCTTACCCTCTATAATCTCAAGGTCTGAGTGACAAATACCCACAGCCTTAACCCTGACAACAGCTTCACCAAAACCTGGTTTAGGATCAGGTACTTCCTCTATAGCTAAGGGCTTACCTGTCTCACGAAGCAATGCCGCTTTCAACTTCTCACCGACATTTATTATTATTAAATCACGCTATTAATAAACATAACGGCTCTTCCTTAAAGGACGGAATGAAGCAAAGTTCCGCTTTTTTAAAGCTTATAAAATCTCAAAGATGCGTGTCGAATCAGATAGCCCATTTTTCTCGGTTATAGGCCATGTCCCAGAAAAGGTACTCATACTTGCTTGCTAGCAGGAATATTCTCCTCAGCTTGTCATGTTTTATGGGGGCTTGCTCTCCTAGTTCATTAACCATCCTGATCAACTTATCGACGAGCTTGGCGTAGTCCTCACTTAGGTATGTTTGAGCCCACCCCTTGTAGAGCTCATTCCTATTCTCCTGCAATAAATCCCCATGCACCTGTGCTATCTCTAAGTAGCTCCAAAAACAAGGCAGGATTGCAACTAGCCCGCTCAACACCTCCTCAAGGGCGCAAACCGCTAGGAGAAAGTTTGTATATGCAACATTTGTCGGGGATGGCTCCTGCCTTGTAACTTCCTCGAGTGACAGGCCAAGCTTATTTAAAAGCTCCTCGTAGCTTTTCATCTCGGTTACTGCCTCAAGGTAAGCGAGATTAGCTAGTTCCCTTGAGTACTTGAAGTCCGCCCTGGATGCCAGGAGGCTGAAGCACTTCGACATCGCTACCAGGAAGTTAAAGTCCTGGATCACATAGAATTTGAATTTCTCGATGGGCAGAGCACCCTTATAAAGTTCGACGACAAAGGGGTGCACAAATATTTTTCTCCATATGTGATCAGCAGATTGGCGAAGCTCACTCGTTAACTGCACACTCATCGATTCATCAAGAATGGTCCTGGTTATATGTTTAGCGCGCGCTACAGCTAAATAAGCAACATGCCTTATTGCAGATGAAGTGTTTTATGAGGTTTCACGAGACTATGGCTATGGGAGCTATTATAAGAGTTTATGAGGATGGATCCATAGAGATTGTCTCAGAACCTAGAGTGCTTTACTGCAGGTACATGCATAGAGTTTACGGTGTTGAGAGAGGCTGTAGAGAGGCTATTGAGAGAGTTACTAAGTTTAAGATGGAGGTTTACGGGCTGTTTACATCTAGGAGGAAACTCGACTTCAGGCCTGCTGTGCTTTTTGGGAGCTCGGAGATTATTTCGTGGGCTATGGAGAAAGAACTCTTTGACTGTGCGGTAGTTGTTTGTGATGGCGCTGGGACCGTTATTGCCAAGAATTCTAGCCTTGTTCAGGGTATAGGGGCTGTTATGAATGGTCTTCTCAAGACATACCCAGTACCAGGAGTCATTAACGAGATTAAGAAAAGAGGAGGGGTCGTACTAGATGAGGAGGGCGCGGCAATCGACCAAGTAGCAGGCGTGTTGAAGGCTATTGAGCTTGGGTGTAGAAGTATTGCTGTTACCGTTATTGGCCCTAAATGCTGGGAAATATCCGAGATTAAAAGGGTAGAGGGTGAAAGGCACGCAAACATAGCAGTATTCTCTACATGCAATACTTTAGCCAGTAAAGACTGCCTTGAGCATGTAGTGAAAGCAGACTACGTGTGTACAAGCGCTAATACAGAGCTGAGAAGGGTTTTGGCTGGAAAAGCTCTCCTACAGCTAGGCGTAACAATCCCTGTATACGTCTTGACAGAGAGAATGAGGGACATAGTCCTGGAGTATCTTAAAAGCGTTAATCAGCAGTTAGTGATAAGGAAAGCTACACTACCATACGAGGAACCATACACAACGCAGTGCACATTCTGTGAACAGCCATAAATTTCAATCGCTGAGAACGCACGCGCTAAGTCCTTTATCAAGTCATCAAAGTTTCAATGTAGTGAAAAAAGATATTTTTCTCAGACCAGGAGCTTCTTTAACTCCTGCTCATCGGTCAGAATCTTAACAAAGGTGTCGAGAAACTGAGCTCCCACGTGGCCGTCAATAATCCTGTGATCATGCGTTAGGCTAAATACGCAGGTAGGTTTAATCTCTACTCTGTTCTCGACTACAACTGGCTTATTAACTATCCTCCCAATACCCAAAATTGCCACCTGCGGAGGATTGATTATGGGCGTGAAGCCGTCAATCCCATACATTCCGAGGTTAGTTATAGTGAATGTTCCGCCCTCAATATCTTGAAACGTCAATTTACCTTCCCTGGTTTTCGTGATGAGGGTGTTTACTTCGCGGACAACTGTTTTGAAGTCTTTTTTGTCGACGTTCTTCACAACTGGGACAATTAATCCCCGCTCAACAGCTACGGCGAATCCAACATTAACCTCGTCCAAGATTTTTATTTGATCGTCCTCTAGCACAGAGTTCACAACCGGGTGCCTCTTGAGGGCTTCTGCAGCAACCTTTACGAATATAGGAGTGTATGTCAGCCTTACCCCAGTCTCCGACTCGATTTTATCCTTTAACTCTTCTCTAACCTTCACCAGCGCCTCAACAACCTCCTCACGCATGAGGGTTACCTGGGCCATCTCCCTCAAGCTGGTAGTCATGCGCTCTGCAATCACTTTGCGTATAGAGCTCATGGGTATGACTTCCCTAACTCTCACGCCGTGTCTAGACAATGTTTCAGCCATTCTTTATCAAGAGAGAAGACAAAAACAATATTATTTATTTTTTACTAGAACTGAAAAATAGCATCTGTACCTCACTCAGGGACAGTCTCTCCAGGCTTGCCGATGTAGGCTACTACCTCGCCAACCGGAACAGTAGTCCCCGCAGGTTTCAGTATTTTTAGCAGGACCCCGTCGGCAGGAGCCTCAACAGTCGAGGTTATTTTCTCGGTTTCAAGAGTAAACAGTGGGTCCCCCGCTTTTACCTCCTCCCCCTCCCTTTTGTGCCACTCCTTTATGGCTCCCTGAGTCATCGTTAAGCCAAGCTTCGGCATACGGACTTCAACAACCATTTTCTATCGAGAAAATGATAGGAAAAAAATATTTATTCTTTGCTGTAAGGCTACTCTTTTAGTGTGCACAACACTATATTCAAGGAGAATATGAAGAAATAATTAGTAAAAAATAAAGAAATGGAGTTAAAACATGGGAGGTAAGAGGAGAGTCGAAAGAGCCATGGAATCATGTTCGCCGATGCTATTTCGGCGAAACCAGAATCTTGGTATGGCGCTCCCTATGCTTATGAAGTTCCTCGAAGCCCTCCTCGACAAGGTTGTCAAGCTTAATCTTCTTCGTAATTAATGGCTTTACGTTGATTCTTCCATCAGCAATTAATGCTATCGATATATCGAAGTCTACGCCTTCGTAAGCAAGAGATCCAACATAGTGTTTTCCAGTAGCCACCAGGCCGGAGAAGGGGTCAAATGTAACAGGCTTTGGGAAGATTCCAATAACACAGATTGTCCCGCGTTTCCTTGTCACATCAATACACGAGTTTAAGGCAGGCTCGTAACCAACGCATTCAAAGGCGACATCAACTCCAATGCCGTGAGTTCGCTCGAGAACCTCCTTTTTAACATCGACCGTCGTTGGGTCAAAAACCTCAGTAGCACCTAGCTGTTTTGCAAGCTCCCTTCGCGCCTTCATTGGTTCAGAGACGTATATTTCTCTCGCTCCTGCCGCCCTAGCAGCCAATAAAGTCACTAAGCCTATTGGCCCGGCACCAGCAATAAACACAGTGTCCCCCTCCTTCATTCCACTTGCTCTCACACCCTCCACACCACAAGCCAAAGGCTCTACCAAGGCACCCTCTTCATAAGACACATTAGGAGCCAATTTGTGCAGTTGATATGCGGGGACAACAACGTATTCAGCAAAAGCTCCGTCAGCAGCTAAGCCATTAAACCCCAGGTTGTAACAATAATTAGTCATTCCTCTCTTGCACATGGGGCAAGTCCAGTCTACAATACAAGCGTCGACTGTAACCCTGTCTCCAACATTCCAGCCTTTCACACCTTCGCCAACCTCTACAATATCTCCAGAAAATTCATGTCCTATAATTACGGGTAACTTCTTTCCAGTTAGCGGGTGAGGCTGGGTTGGAATGAAAATAGGTCCCTCATAGTACTCATGCAGATCAGTGCCACAAATTCCGCAATATTTGACCTCTACTTTAACCTCGCCCTTTCCAGGTTTAGGTTCCGGTCTGTCTTCAATTCTAACGTCCTCCCTACCATGATAGACAGCTGCCTTCAAATTTCTCACCATTAACCTCTGTGCAACATGATATTATTAATATAAAATATATATTTTTTCTATGCCAAAAATTTTCTTTAAAGGCTTATCGCGCAGCACAATATTCTATCCTTTTGAAGAGCACATGCTTAAAAAGAGAAATTACCTCAATGCCTTATACGAGAGTGAAGTGCAAGTGGTATGTCTATTAATAAGGGACCCTCTCTAGAGATTTCAACTACAACTTCATCGCATTCATTTACTTCGATTTCTCTCTCACCGTCTAATGCCAATGTGTGCCTCCCGCTGGGAATTTTGACTCTATCCCCTACATGCAGCTCCTTTAAGCTTGAGATTCCAACTTCCTTGAAGACGCCTGGCAGTATGGGTGCAGTTACAGTGATTTTGGCATCTTTTGGATTGGTAAGCTCAAGATAGTAACCCCTCGGGTCAGTAAATGAAGTGGGCGAAATATATCCCAGTATTGATGCAAGTCCGATGTCCGTCGGCTCACCTTTGCTGAGAACTATACAAGAAACGTCCTCTGCCTCTATTATCGCCCTTGCACCTATCACGGGTGTTTTTAGCACGGCAACGTCGACTACCGCCTCGTTCCGATACGCCCCGTTAATGTAGACCTTTAGCGACTTTGCACGGTTTATGAACTCTGAAGCGCCAGGAGATGTAGCGACAATCCCCGCAGCATAGCCGACCAAGCATGCATCAAGGTAATTCCCGGTAACGTTGTTCGTCCCCGCGCTGACGGTAGCCAGGGGGGTATTCCTTGCGCCTAGAAAAGCGGCGCGTAATGTTCCATCCCCACCCACAACAACAATACTTCCCGCACCTCTCTTCTCCATTACTGACGCTGCTTCTACTGTTTCTCTCAAATCAGCTGAATGCCGCGTCTCGATCAATTCCAAGGAACTATCAATTTTCCCCTCGAGGGAAGAAACTACGTCCTCTCCAAGGCCCCGAGAATCGTGCATGACGTACACCTTCTTCACGCCAGCAGCATCTAATCCCATGACAACGCGCTTTCCGAGCTCTACCTTGGTAAAATTGCCCACATAGGTTGCAAATGAAGCTATACGTCTGATATCCTTTCCAGAGTCAGGGTTAATAATTAAACCGGCACTACACATGCTACCTCATCCCACTAGGCTTAAATAAAAAAATATTTTTTAATTTATTTACATGACAATGCTTTTTACAGCGTTCTCTATCTTCGTGGCGTTCGGCAGTATTTCGTCCTCTAATGGGGGACTGAAGGGTATGGGGACGTTTGGAGTTGTTACCCTCTTTATTGGGGCCTTAAGGCTGCCGAATGCCTCGTCGGCAACGATTGATGCTACCCATGATGCAAAGCCGCAGCGGTCGTAGTCCTCGTCTGCTATGACTAGCCGCCCAGTCTTCTTGACAGAGGCCAGTATCGTTTCCTTGTCGAGGGGGACTAGGGTTCTTGGATCGATGACCTCCACACTTATACCCTCCTTCTCAAGCTTCTCCGCCGCCTTTAACGCTTCGTGAACCATGTACGCAGCTGCTACGACTGTGACGTCCTTGCCCTCCCTTTTGACGTCCGCCTTGCCCAGTGGAATCGTGTAGGGCTCCTCGGGAACCGGGCCCTTAATCCCGTAGAGCTTCTTATGCTCGAAGAAGATTTTCGGGTTGTCATCCCTTATTGCGCTGATGAGGAGCCCTTTAGCATCGTAAGGCGTTGAGGGAACAATCACCTTTAAGCCGGGCACGTGTGCGAAAATCGAGTAGAGCACCTGCGAATGCTGCGCCGCTGCGCGAAGTCCTCCGCCTATAGTTGTACGGATCGTGAGTGGTATCTTCGCTTTGCCACCTGTCATGTATCTTAGTTTTGCTGCCTGATTATATATTTGGTCCATAGCCACGCCAAAGAAGTCAACGAACATGAGTTCGACGACTGGCCTTAAACCAGCGATAGCTGCTCCCACGCAGAGGCCGATGAACCCCGCCTCAGAGATTGGTGTATCTATTACCCTATCGGGACCGAACTTCTTAAATAACCCCTTCGTTACGCCGAATATTCCCTCGTAAACTCCAACATCCTCGCCTATAACGAAGATGCTGGAGTCCCGCTCCATCTCCTGCCTTAAAGCCTCGTTGAGTGCTTCCACAAAAGTTATCTCCCTTACCGCCATCTCACTCACCTCTAATAAATTGGCTCAACGAAGATATCCACGTAAGCTTCCTTAGGCTCTGGATAGGGTGATGCCTCAGCGAATTTGAATGCCTCCTCTATTTCCCTCTTTGCTTTCTCCTCGATGGCGTGGAGCTCCCCCTCCTTGAAGTTGAAAGTCTTTGTGAGCTTCTCCTTGAAGATCATGATGGGATCGCGCCTCCTCCACTCTTCCATTTCCTCCTTGCTTCTGTAGATCATTGGGTCACCCTCAAAGTGCCCGTAGTACCTGTACGTCTTGCAGTGCAGTAGGGATGGCCCCTCGCCTCTCCTAGCCCTCTCGATAGCGGTTTTTGCAGCCTCGTATACAGCAAGAATGTCCATGCCATCAATAGTCACTGCTGGTATTCCAAAGCCCACTGCCCTCTCGGCGTAGCTCCTTGCAGTTGCGCACCTCGGCTGTAGCTTTGAGGGCTCAGTACTCCTCATGGAAATCGCGTAGAGGTTATCCTCGACTACAAAGATCACCGGGAGTTTCCATATTGCGGCAAGGTTCATCGACTCTAAAACAACACCTTGATTCACAGCACCATCACCGAAGAAAGCTACACCAACATTCTTCGTCCCCTTGTACTTAGCGGCAAACGCTGCGCCAACAGCGTGGGGTACACCGCCGCCGACTATGCCATTTGCTCCCAGCATGCCTTTGGTCACATCCGCAATGTGCATCGAGCCGCCCTTCCCTTTGCACAAGCCATCCCTCCTTCCCAGAATCTCTGCTGCCATCGCCTTAACGTCGCATCCAACTGCAATGCAGTGGCCGTGCCCCCTGTGAGTGCTACTTACGTAGTCGCCTGGAATCAAATTGACGGCGACTCCCACTGCTACTGCCTCCTCACCCGCATAGAGGTGAACAAAGCCGGGTATTCTTCCTGCAGCAAATAACTCGTGTGCCTTATCCTCGTAGGCTCTTATAAGCCACATTCTGTAGTACATCTCTGAAAGCAACTCCTTTGAAAGCTGTACGGTTGCCATAACAGTCATAATTATTAAAAGGATTTATTTAAATTTTTCCGCGAAGCAATATTCTCAATTGCACGGGAATATTACTCCTGAAAGCCATATGCCCAAGAAGACGCGGTTAGAGCATGTTCAGACAAGTCCAGAGACTCTCCTCTAATCAAGGTTGCGGTGTAACCTTCTCTTTCTCCATGAGGCTAGCAGTTGTACAGTTCTCAAGTAGTTCCGCTATCCTATTTTTCAAGTCCGCAACGTCGATTCCGAGAATAACTGCGCCGGAAATCTCTCCGAAGGCCTCCTCAACGCACGTTCTGCTGTTACATTTTTTAAGCTTGCTCTCTAGTCTCTCAATGGCTTCCTCGGGGTACGCGAAGAAGTCTCCCGAGACGACTACGTCGATAATTTCGCAATT
Organism: Thermofilum sp.; assembly: GCA_020832965.1. Next base: position 16,489 of record JAJHRM010000013.1, read on the forward strand.
CTCGCCTAGGACTATATCCAGTTTAACGGTCTTGGTGTAGCGTGATACCAGCGATATTCGCCTCAACGAGGTCACCTCTTAAATATCCACTCGGGACTCCTGTACTTAGCTACCAGGTTGTCTGCAGCTCTGAGCTCCTCTTCAGAGAGTACATCGTGGTAGACCTCAGCGCTGAGAGCTTTTGAGAAGCCTTCAATAAGGCTCTCCACAAGTGCGTTAACATCGACTTCGCCGATAACTTCTCTGAGCGTTATGACTCTCTCCCTAATGCTCCTCACACCCTTGCTCTCAAGCTTCTCCCTGGGTGCTAGCAGGGCTTTTTCAACTGTGTCTAGGTCTGTAGCGTACATTAATGTGCCGTGCTGTAGCAGGAAGCCCGCCCTACGCGTTTGTGCATTGCCAGATATCTTCTTCCCATAAACCGCAACGTCGTTTACTGGTATAAACTCGCCTGGAGCTCCGAGTTTCCTCAGTGCGTAGACAAGTCCACTGCAGATCACCCTGTAGCTCTCCGAGGCATCCGCCAAGGCGCCCTCGATCGGCAGTACTACGCTGTACGTGAGCTCGCCGTTAGTGTCGTGGTAAACCGACCCCCCTCCAGTAATTCTCCTCGTGTACTGTATGCCCCTCTCGTGCAGGAACTCAAGGTTTACAGACTCCCTGATCTTCTGGAAATAACCGATCGTGACGGCGCTGGGCTTAAATCTGTAGATTCTCAAGGTATTCGCAATCCTCCCGAGAGACCTCAGTACGAGTAGTGCCTCGTCGAGCGCCATTTGCCAGTAAGCATCGTGCCCCTCAAGGTCCAGTACAACCCTCAACTTCAAGGTGTCACCCAGTATTTTGCCTCAAGAATCGTTTATATATGTTCCTGAATTTAGGATGCGTGGTTGTCCGCAATGCCCTCGGTGAGGGCCTCTATCGGAACACTAGCTGTACTAGGGCTTGCCGACGTGAAGATGGCAGAGACGCCTACAACTGCTTACCTCCTCCTGTACTCCCCGAGCGGTTGTAGCGCCGGCTGTGCCTATTGCTTGCAGTCAAGCAAGCTTAGCCGAAGTAGTGGTGGTGAGAAGCTGGGGAGGATAACGTGGCTGCCCGTAGACCTGGAAACAATCAAGAGATCGTGGAAGAGGGTCTTTACCCGCATCTGCCTCCAGACTGTGATCAAGCCTAAATTTGCTGATGAGACTTTAAAGATACTGGAAGCTATTAGATCCTTCGAGCCGGAGCTCCCATTCTCGCTAGCGACTACACCCGTACCTAGAGTGTACCTCGAGGAGGCAAGAGAGCTGGGCGTAGACTCTCTTGGGGTTGGGCTGGATGCAGCCACGCAACTCCTCTTCGAGGAGTGGAGCAAGCCCTACAGCTGGGACTTGTACTGGAGGTTTATTGGTGAGGCCGTAGAGGTTTTCGGCAAAGGTAACGTGTACATCCACCTGATAGCTGGCCTCGGGGAGTCCCTCAGAGAACTCGCCTACGCTATGAAGAGGATTTACGGGCTTGGCGGGAGAGTGGCGCTCTTCAACTATACTGATGTGAAGGGGGTTTCGCCCGTAGACATATCATACTACAGGCTTGCGCAGCTAGCGAGATACCTACTAGAGCATGGCTTAGACCCAGACATTTACATTGACTACGAACGCCGCATGGTCAAGAGGGAGGTGCCGCTGAATAGCACTGTAGAAGCCTTTTACACGAGTGGGTGTCCCAGCTGTAACAGGCCATTTTACACTGAGAGCCCTCACGGCCCACTCTACAACATCCCGTCGAGACGCCTGCTGGAAGCTTACTATAAAAAGCTCAGAGAAGAGCTCAGAGGTATTGGTGTTTCGCTGTGACGCCTCTTTACTTCACTCCAAGATACAGGTATGTGCCTTTGTCGCTTACGGGATCGTGGTGCGCTCTGGGCTGTAAGTTCTGCAAGGGAAGATACCTCGTGAACATGCTTCACGTAACCCCCTCCAGCTTCGTAGACGCCATGAGGGAGCTCTACGCTAGTGGTGTTAGGGGTGTGTTGCTGAGTGGTGGTTTTAGGCGCGATGCTACGCTGCCGATAGAGCCCTACGTAGATAAACTTGGCTTAGTAAGGTCCGAGTGCGGCATTTTCATTAGTGCGCACTTAGGGCTTGTGACTGATAGGGATTTACTGCTCAGCCTACGAGAACTTATAGACGTGGTGGACTACGAGTTCACGCTAAGCCAATTCATAATCAACTACGTGAGGGGCCTTGCCTTTGGGGCTGGGAGATATGTGGAGGCATTGACGAGAATTATCGAGTGCGGACTGCGCGTTGTACCGCACATTTACGTGTGGCACCCCGAGATAAGTGTGGATGCCTTAAGAGAGGAATTGAAAACAGTGGGTGAGCTCGGTATTAACGAGGTGACACTACTAGTTTACATGGACCCCAGCACAGTGTACGAGCCCACTAAGTTGGCAAGAGCTGTGGAGAGCTACGTAGAGCTTGCGGCGAACGTTTTTCCAGGTAAACTCTACATGGGGTGCATGAGACCCAGTTACATAAAACCTTTGCTAGACCCGTTACTTGTTGAGAGAGAACTTGTTGAGAGAATAGCTAACCCCCACTACAGTGTTTTAAGGGAGCACCCGGGAGAAGTTTACGACGCCTGCTGCTCAATACCAATAAACCAAGCAACGCGGAGCCTCTTCCTCACTAAAGACACCGTTAAAGGCACGCAGCAGACTTCTCGCGACGCGTGCTAGGAGTGCGCTCTTCATAGGAGTGATGAATGAAACTTTCTCTGTGCATGTGCTTGACCTCGTTTATAAGCTTGCAGCATTTTCAGCCTTGTGTGAATTTTTGCGGGGTGTGAAGAGAGTGGTTCTTAGAGTGATATTCCAAAGGCTTCCGCGATCTTCTTTATTTTCCTGAACTCTTGCAGGAAAGACGAACCCTTAACCGTCAGCCTTACCCTCACTTCTGAATTCCGCCTCTCTGCGTAAATCATGCCGTTCAACTCTAGTTCTCTTAGGTACCTTGTCAGCCTGTCGTACGAGAGATTTGCCGCTGTGAGTAGCTGGCTAATATTCATTTCCCCGCTCTCCGCTAGAGCTTCCAGTATGTCTGCGAGAATTTGCAGCTTTGATCGGCGCTCCTTCATGGAGACTTTACCACCTTCAATGCCAGCCAGAGAAAAACATAGAGGCCAGCAATGTAGATCAGCCTGGAGACGATTACGATTAATTCTTCACGTGTAGCAAATGCCACTACGCTTAGAATGTTTGAAAGCAGAAGCAGTGAGAAGGCTATAAGTGGTGCGAGAGTTGTACTGCGTTTATTCTTTACGTAGACGGAGAAGGCATTAAGACATATGTAGACTAGCAGCGAGGCTGAGAGGACATTGCCCAGCAAGAATGGATTCATGAGGAAGCGTCTTTCCTGAAAGGCTACAATCAAAGCTGATGCCTGCCCCTTGCCGAAGACTTCCAACGTGTATCCAAGCGCTATTACAAGTAATCCGAGTACTTCAAGGATTTGTGAAAAGAGGGCTAAGGAATGGTTGAGGAAGAATAAGAGGAAGCTAGGTCTCCGCGAGAAAATTATAGCTATAAACAGGATTAGGCGCCCAAATTCACCTACGCTTAGAAGCGCAAATCCTAGGAGAAATGATAAGAACAGCTTGTTAAGGGAAACTCGGTAGGCCTTATATAGCAGGAAACTTAAGGTAATCAGGGAGAGTATCCCTACGATATCGAGAATTGGTAGAGCATGGACCGGTTCTAGAGGCATTGCTTAGCACCGCCTTCACATGACCATATGTTTAGATAAATCTTTCCTGGCTGCCTGGCAAAGAAACAAGCTATGAGGCTCTTCGTGAATCGTTTTAAACGGCTTCTTTTTAAATATTCAATGCTGAGTTTCTTGCATCAAGGAGCTGGCATATGGGAGAGACTGCTACTAGTACTAAAAAGTAAATGTAAATAGTGGTGGCGATACGAGAAACTTGCCAGTAGCTAAACCGGCAAAGATGCTTCTATTTTGCTTCGGCGAACTGCAAGAGCGAAGAGCAAGATACAGTATCCTGTGTAAGGGTGACAGCGCATTTTAACTGTTTTCTCGCGCATGTAAAATTGTAAGAAAAAGTAAAATTATTTGCTTTCTTGCCTCCTTACAAAGAACATGTAGGAAAGCACTACAAATACTACAATGTATACGACGGGGACTAGTACTGAAACCCAGTTCTGGGCAATCACCGTGCCGATATCAAGGCTGCTTTGTTGCCTCTGTCTCGCAAAGATTGCTGAGGCAAGTGTAGAGTACTGAGAGTTGGGCGAAATTATTTGGATTGTGCCAGTAATTCGTCGATAGTTCTGCTCGTATTGCTGAAGCTGGGGCGGGAGCTGTGTAGGTCTAGTTGCATTTATGCCAGCAGGGAACGTCGGTGGCGGGCCAAGTATGCTACTGGCAATGAATGCAGAAATCATCGGCATTATGAATGCAAAGAATAGCCAGATCACCACCGAAACTACAAGAGCGTAGCCCGACCTATTCGAATTGACTGAGACAAAGAGTGAAATTGAGAAGTATGTAAGTGCTAGCAGTATTGCTGGAATAAGCAGGAACAGGAGCCTTATCAGGTCATCGAGAGTTAGGTTTGCTTTCTGCAGGACAACAGTTATTGGTATACCAACTAGGAATGACACACCAATAGCTGTTAGTATCAAGATGATCCCGGAGAGTATTTTACCATTTAGCAGATCGTCCCGGAATACTGGTCTCGAGAGTACGAGTCTAATTGTGCCCCTCTCCCTTTCACTTGCTATTACACCAAACCCGAGGGCAATTCCAATGATAGGTGCAATGTACTGGAAGGACTGGGCAAGACTCGTCCCAACAGATCTAAAGAATCTTTCTGCCGGAGCAACGCCTCCAAATCTAAAGGCGAAACCCACGCTGTAGCTACTAACAACTATGAGTAATACGAATAATCCGATCAGTCCCCAGAACCTTGCGCTTCTGAAGTTGTCCTTTAGCTCCTTCCTGGCAATTATCCACATTTTACTCATTCCAGCCACCTCCCTGGTAAAACGTGTAAATCTCATCCCACTCGGGTTTAAGCATATTTAGGGAGACGAGCCCATACTTTAAGGCTAGCTCAGAGAGCTCCTTTGAGAGGTCACTCGTGGTTCTCAGAATTACCCTATTTCCCTGTAGCGATGCCTCGGGCACTGGGAACCTTTGCTTAGCTTCCAGGAGGAACTCCTCCGGGCTGCGTGAGACGATTACTTCAAAGGCGTAGCCCTTAACCTCGCTGTACTTCCTTGACAGGTCGTCGATATGCCCCTGGGCGATTATCTTGCCCTGCCTGATCAGGGCTGCATGCGTACAGAGGTATCCTAGCTCACGGAGGAGGTGTGTTGATACGAGTACTGTCCTCCCCTGCTTTACCAAGTCTCGCAGAACGCCCCTGAACACCTCGCTACCGCTGGGGTCCAAGCCGATTGTTGGCTCGTCGAGAATCAAGAGTTCTGGGTCCTTGAGGAGTGCCTGGGCTATGGCCAGCCTCTGAACCATCCCCCTAGAGAAACCAGCAACCCTGGCACTAGCCTTGTCCCTGAGCCCGACAACTTCTAGAACACTCATTATCCTGGACTTGATTTCTGACTCCGGGATGCCGTCAAGCATCGCGAGGTACTCGAGGTTCTCGTAGGCAGACATGTGCTCGTAGAACCCGAAGTTCTCGGGCAAAACGCCCACCCTCTTCCTTATCTCTATCGACTCCCTAACAGAGTCGAAGCCCAGAACCCTAGCAGTCCCCTTTGTGGGTAGAGTTAGCCCTATGAGGATCGATATGAGGGTGGACTTCCCGCTACCATTTGGACCGAAGAGGCCGAAGAGCACTCCTCTTGGAACCTTCATGTCTACCCCGTCAAGGGCAACTGTCTCGCCACCCCTATCCCTATATATTTTAACCAAGCCCTCAGTTTCAATAACAAATTCCATTCTTGCTCACCTCCTACCAAACCTTCTATACGCAAAATACAGTGCTATGACAACAACAACGACGATCACAGCAGCTAGGTAGAGTATGGACTGCTGCGGCTTAACAAATACGTGGAGGTCCCTGGACGTTTGTGGCAGCTGGTCTGCGTTAACAATGAAAGTCAGGTAGTAGTCCCCCGTGTTTATGTCGCCCGTTGTCGTGAGGGTGACTGTGAATGTCGTTGTCTCGCCTGGCTTTAAAACCAAGACGTTCACCGGGTCCACGTTAACCGTGAAGCCGCTGAGCACGCTTGTGAATGCCAGGTTCAGGTTTGTCAGGCTGCTGTAGCCCGTGTTTTGGACCTGGACCTGGAATGTCTGTGTCGTGCCCGGCACCATTTCTAGGTAGAAGTTCTGCGTAACAAACGAGAGCTTGTATGTGCCCATTACTCCGAGGCTTAGCTGTGCCTTGTCAGTACTGGGGCCGCACGAGGTAGTGAGGATTAGGGGTATTGTTGTAGGTTCAACTGCCGGAGGTATTGTTACTGCTAGGACTAAGCTTGCCGCCGAGCCAGGCTTCACGTAGACCTGTGAGAGTACGTTTCCCTGGTTGTCTGTTATTTGCCACTTGTAGCCGCTGGGCAGGCCTGAGAGGTTGAATGATGCTAGGCAGTCAGCTGTACCAGTGTTGCTCAGGGTGAAAGGGAACTTTGCCGTCGAGCCTGCGTACGCGTCTACGTGTGGAGCGTTGAAGCTTAGTGATATGAGCGGGGTCCCGGTAACGACTTGGACTTGGAAGGCTAGGGACTCGGCGAAGTACGGGTCCCGCCCCACAATTTTGAGCAGTACCGGGTAGGTGCCTTGCAGGGCTTCTTTGGGGATAGAGACTTTTAGGACTAGCTGCAGTGATTGGCCTGGGTCAAGCTGTATGCTTGCGACAGCGTTGCCGCTTGAATCCACTATGCTTGCTGTCCACTCTGTTGGCAGGCTGAGCTGGAGGTCTGCTGTAAACATCTTTGAAATGGTATTTGAGATTCTTACGGGTATGGTTATGACTGCTCCAGGTGAAGCAGTGACCGAAGTGGTTTGGGAGCTGAGAATACCCAGTGAGCCATTCATCACTCTCACGTAAATAGTAATAGTTCTCGGAATGGTAGTATTCAGGAACACGTTTACTCTGCACTTCGATGCCTGCTGGTATGGAGCCCAAATTCTCAACTGTAGGCTAATAGAGTCGCCCGGGTTAATTGAAGCTTTTGTGACGTACATTGACCCTTGAACAAAGTCGACTGTGAGCTTGCAGTCGGCCATTGCAGAGAGATCTACTTCCTCGGTCCTGGAACCCTTATTAGTAATCGTAAATGGAAGGTAGACATAGCTTAGTGCTGGAATAGTAACATTCCTAACTGGCAGGGAGTACTGGACACTGTATTCGAGGGTTATGTTTCCGAGGAATATCGTGTAGCTAGTCTTCCCAATAGTAAATTGTACAGACTTCTCCGCATAGCCGCTCTTTGAAACCCTTAAAGTATATGTTCCTGACAATAGGGGGATCTGGAAGAAGCCGTTTGCTCCCGTGCAAGCCACGGCTACTACAGCATTGTTTGAGTCCAGTATTGTTATGACTGCTCCGCTAACTGGGTTCCCGCTAGGGTCAATTACGTAGCCATTTACTCCTGCTTCCGCGTATATTAGCTGAGCTAGAAAGATCATTGCCATTAAGGCGACTACTAGATTATTTTTCTTCATAGCGCATTAAGGAAGACCCACCTATTTTTAAAAACCATGTACGAAAAATCTATCCAGAGTGTTGAAAAGCTAGCTCTTATCATTCAAACATGTTGCTGTTTCGCAGTGGAAGGATGCCACTTAAAGCTGACCCTCATTAATGCTAAGTAAGATTTTCCGCAACTTAGCCTTGTGTTCATGCAGCACTGCTATTTACAGCGCCATGCTACTGAGAAACTAATAGCTCTAAGCGTGCACGTAGAGATAAGCATTTATAGGCATAGCAGGAGTTACGCATATGCTGAGCACAGCGGAGGCACTGGTTTTAGCCCTCATCGGCTTCGTCACCGCCGTCTGGGGCTACAGGCTTGCAAGGCTCTGGGTTTCCCTTGTATCCGGCGTAGCCCTGGGATACGTATTTTACCTATACTCCACCCCTCAGCTCAAGGCAACCCTAACTCCAGTGGTTCTCTTCATTCTAGGCTTCATGGCGGGGGCCATGATCGGCTTCACGGTATTCAAGCTCGCGATCTCCGCGCTGGCTGGCTACGCTTTGACCCGGTCCCTGGTTAGCGCGGGGCTTTTCCTCGCCGACGAGTCCTCCTTAATCGTGCTGACGGTGGTTTTCGCGATGATCCTCTACGCGGTTGTCGACAAGCTGCTCCCGCTGGTGTTCGCACTTGCGGGGGCTGCCCTGCTATTCATAGCCCTGGCCGAGATGCACGTACCAGCGGTCCCGGCAACGATACTTGCAGCTCTGACGATTGCTGTGGGGCTCTACAAGAATTTAAAGAGGTAAAGCTAACGCTCCGAGTTTCGGCTGTGCAAGGCATCCTCCCCTAGCACCTCCCGTATCCTCCGCTGCAGCCTCTCATGCCACTCCGGCACCTCGAAGCTCCTGACGACCCTGCCCGCGTCATAGGGCTTGATGTCCAGGACGGGTGTTCCATCGAACAGGTCGATCCTCTCAACCCTCAACTTGTTGCCCTCGATGCTCTTCAACCTCAGAATGGAGAGGGCTAGCGGGTTTGGGCGGTGGGGGCTGTCCGTGGCGAAGACGCCCACCTCAGGCAGCTCCTCCAGGGGGATTCCCAGCCTTGAGAGCCTCCTGGGCCTCACCCTTAGAACTTTCCTCTGAGGCTCCGAAACCCTGTCCAGGTAGGCGATCACGATTATGTGGGAGAAGCCTTCGAGCCCGGCGAGCCCCTCAGTGTACTCGGGCAGCACTTCTACGAAGCCCTCCACTCCCTTCCAGGAGCTCTTCACCTCCTCGTCGCTGTAAACGTGGCGGATGTAGCCGATGGGTTTTAATGCGATCACAGCCCTAAGCACGCGTCCAGGTAAGTAAAGCTTTCTAAACACTCGCTGTGGAGAGCTTCAAATATTACTCCAGGAAATACTAAGAGTGCATTTAAAAGCATTGATGTCGGCAGCATCAGCGTGCTAGAGGAGCCGGAGAGGGGTCTCGAAGCATTGCTGCCCACTCCCGCGGGCTGTGTGCAATTGT